>JAPULP010000150.1 GCA_027294815.1 Gemmatimonadota bacterium
GCGTCTTGAGTGGAAGAGGCATTCGAGCCCGAGCCCGCCCGCGTCACGGCGTTCTGATTGGACGCAATCGCCACGTTGGAGATGATGACGCCGTCGATGACGTACAGCGGCGAATTCGAAGCGCTAATGGTGGTCACGCCCCGCAGCCGCACCTGGGCACCACCACCTGGGGCGCCAGAGTTCGTCTGAATGTCCGCGCCGGCGATCTTGCCCTGCAATGCGTGCTCGATGCTCTGAGCCGTGACTCGCGTGATCAAGCTCCCTTCCAACGTGGAGACGGCATTGGCGAGGTTCCGTCGTTCGATGCCGGTCCCTCGACCGGTGACGATGACCTCTTCGAGGTTGAAGACATCGGCGTCGAGTGCGACGTTGACGATGCTCTCGGCGATTGACACGCTGACGGTCGCGCGGCTATACCCTATGCGCCGCACTTCTAACTCCACACCGCCAGCCGGCACGCCGATCGAGAACGTCCCGTCAGCCCTGGTCAGCACGACGATGGGCGTGCCCCGTACACTCACCCGTGCCTGGTCCACCGGCCTACCGGTCGCGCCGTGTGTGACCGTGCCGGTGACCACCCGCGTTTGCGCGAACGCCTGGGTGACACCGGCCACGAGCAGAAACAGGAATGCGAACCCAACTCTTCTGGTTCTCATAATCTCTCCTTATGGTTTGGTGTTGTACCGTTGTATGAATTTGTGTCTTGTACTGAACAATCGGGTCCCGGTGTGCCTCCTCTCCGCTGAGTTCACGTTTGAACGGTGCGATGACGGCGTGTCCGCGCGTCGTGAAACCTCCTTTTCTGACGGCGGTGGGTTAACAAAACGCAACCCCGATCATGGTGATACGGGTTGGGGATCGTGATGACCCCGCCTTCCCGCAGCTACCCTCGACCGGTGAGGGATGGTTGCTCTACTTGTTTCAACGTTATGCGCAAACAAATGAGCAAAGGTCGATGAAGTCAAGCGACGAGTCGTACCCAATCGGCCTCCTGTCGGTCCAAGACGGGAAAGATTCGCGGTGGCCTGGGAAAGTCGCGAGTAACAATACGGATGGAGGTATAAAAATGCGGTCTATCGTCCGCGCTTTCCTTAAATATTGGAGAGTGGATTGGACGGGGATGCAAAAAAACGGGAAGGCGGTGCCCTCCCGTTTCGTGTTGAGCGGACAGGGTGGGATTCGAACCCACGAGACGGGGATACCGCCTACGCGCTCTCCAGGCGCGCGCCTTCGACCACTCGGCCACCTGTCCAAAATGGTGTAACGGGCCGAAACGTAATGCCTTAGCGCGTCAGGCTAAAGTGCGCCGCCTGGGGGGTGTCGCTGTGGGTGTCGCTATTGTTGGCGACACCCAATGCTCGCCGATTGGCCAACGCAGAGCGCATGGTGACGGGGTCGGACGACTGATAACACTGCAAGATCGAGGGTAATGGCAGTGACTGCTCCACCATGGTTCGGTGGACTCGCCGCACCGTCCAAACCGATTCCTCTTCGTCCTCCTCGGGTGGCACCTGACCTCGTCCTTCAAGATCTCTAGATTCCAGTGACACGCATACGAAATGTTGAGTGTGGAGACCCAGATTTCGGCGGCCAGTTTCCGGATCTGAATGCCACTCCACAAGACCCGCCAACCGGACATCTCGCGCCATATCACTTCAAGCGTCATCTTATTCATTCACTGTGCCCGACAATATGTCCGACCAGATCGACTGCCTGAAAGCCGTTCAGCCGACCGCTACCAGATCGAACGACTGATCGGCCGCGGCACTACGGACAGGCGATCGTTTATTTTCACATGCGGGAATCCGGTCATCAATAGCGTTTTTTTTGCGCGACGGATCAGACTGGATTGGACGCCAATGCCCGGTACTGCTCTCACTTTTCCGTAGGGACGTCGTATGCCAGACAGCATCCCCATGGTTTTCCGAAATTACGGCGGGAACTACCAACTCCGTATTGAGGACGCAGGCGATCTCGCCCTCGTCCTGGACCTCGACCCCGCACGTTGGGCCGCAACCAGCGTGCAGATCGACACCCTGGAGTGCGACCCGGCCTTCCTCGGCTACCTCAACGCCGACGGCAGCGGAACCATCCGGCCCGAGCATCTCCGCACGGCATTGAGATGGGCCTTCCACATGATCGCCGAGCGCGAATGCATCACCACGCCGTCGGACGTACTGCGCCTTGCGGATCTCGATATCAGTCATGAGGAGGGTCAACAGCTCCGGGAAGCCGCCGGGCACATTCTGGACCAATTACAGGCAGAGAACGCGGACGAGATCACTCTGGAGCAGGTGCGCACCTTTCGGAACACATATGTGCTTGCCCCACCCAACGGAGACGGCGTGCTCCCGCCGGAGCACATTTCGGATTCTGCTGCGGCCCGGCTGGCGAGCGACGTGCTGGCCCACGTTGGAGGCACGCCGGATCTCAGCGGCAAAGACGGCATAGAGGAGTGCCATCTGACCGGGTTCCTCGATCAGGTGAGGGAGTTCGTCGCATGGAAGGAGCGGGCGCGAGGCGCCTGCGCGTCGCAGCTCCTGCCTTGGGATGACGACACACCCGCGGCCGCCACGCTCGTCTCACAACTCGACGCCAAGATCGAACAACACTTCTGGCAATGCGATCTGGTGAAGCTCGATTACCGCACCGCCGATCAATACCGCCTGACAGAAACGGATCTCGCGAACCTCGCGCATTCCGATGGCACCATCTTGGAATCAAGACTAACGAAAGCACCGCTCCAAATACCCACCGCAGAACCTCTGCTCGATCTGCAGGGCACGATCAACCCGTACTACCGGGACGAGGTGGACAGATTACGAAGCGAGATTCTCACTCGTGCCCAGCCGGATGGCCATGGACGTCTTACCCGCACCGCCTGGCGGCAGCTGAAGGCCATCTTCGAGCCATACTGGGCGTGGCAGGCCGAGAAGCCGTCGGACGACGTGCGTGACGTGGGGAAGGCGACATCGGTGGCTGACTTGGGAGAGGCGACTTTAAAGGAATATTTGAGGGGTTCCGCTCAGGAAACGCTGCGGCGCCTGATCTTGGAGGACCTGGCCGTGAAAGACGAGGTGGACAGATTGCGAAGCGAGATTATCACTCGTGCCCAGCCGGATGGCCATGAGCGTCTCACCCGCACCGCGTGGCGGCAAGTGAAGGCCATCTTCGAGCCATACTGGGCGTGGCAGACCGAGAAGCCGTCGGACGACGTGCGTGACGTGGGGAAGGTGACATCGGTGGCTGACTTGGGAGAGGCGACTTTAAAGGAATATTTGAGGGGTTCCGCTCAGGAAACGCTGCGG
>JAPULP010000151.1 GCA_027294815.1 Gemmatimonadota bacterium
ACAGTAGAAGAAACCGTATTCCTGGGGCGCTACGCCCACATGGGCGCCCTCGCGGCGCCAAGGCGTGCGGATAGGGCAGCGGTAAAATCCGCACTGGAACGGTGTGACGTCGTGGAATTCACCGATCGGCGGATCTCGACACTGTCGGGTGGTGAATGGCAACGGGTTCGAGTCGCACGTGCCTTGGCGCAAGAACCCCAGGCCCTGATCCTCGATGAGCCGACTGCGAACCTGGACATCCGCCACGAGATGGAAGTGTTCGAGCTCGTCTCCGACTTGGTGCACCGAGACGGTATTGCCGGCGTTGTCGTAACGCACCACGTGAACCTGGCCGCGCGGTTCGTGGATCGGATGGTGGTCATGAACGATGGACGGACGGAAGCGTCCGGAACGCCCGGTGAAGTCATCACTCGGGAGGTGCTCGAGCGTGTGTTCGGCTGGCCGGTTGAGGTTGATATGTGGAGGGGTGTACCCCAGTTCGTGCCGTTGAAGTCCGGTGAAGGCAAACGGATACATCAAGATGATTAGCCACAGAAATGGAGCAACCGATGAAGCTGCGTAGAGTTTTCGTAGCCTTTGCTGTCGCGACGGTTGGATTGACCGCCGCCGCAGCCGCACAGGAGGCGCAGGATACGATCCGTCTCGAGGACATCACCGTAACAGCCACGAGGGTGCCGGTTTCGGCGAACGCGATCGCGTCGTCGATTACCGTCCTTCAAGGCGTCGACCTCGAAGCCCAAGGAATCCGAAGTGTGTTGGAAGCCCTCCGCACCGTGCCCGGCCTCAGTATCGTTCAGACCGGGTCCTTCGGTGGGGCGACGTCTCTCTTTCTGCGCGGCGGTGAATCCGACTACGTGCAGGTACTGGTGGACGGAGTGCCCGTCAACAGTCCGGGCGGATTGTACAACTTTGCAAACCTCACAACGACCAATGTCGAGCGGATCGAAGTGCTGCGAGGTCCGGCCAGTGTGCTGTACGGCTCGGACGCCACGGTCGGCGTCGTGCAGATTATTACGAAGCGAGGGAACGGCCCGTTCAGGGTATCTGCCGGGGCGAACGCTGGCACGTACGGCTCGGTCGGATTCGACGTCGACGTTTCCGGTGCCACCGATCGTACGGGCTACTCGCTCGGCATTGAGCGATTCTCCACGGATGGCTCGTACGACTTCAACAATGACTTCGACAACACGGTCGTCAGCGGTCGATTCGACGTACGTCCGAACGACGCGACAGATTTGTCTCTGACGTTGCGGTATCGGGACAGCGAATTTCACTTCCCCACGACCTTCTCTGGCGAGCTGGAAGACCGCAACGCCTTCTCGCTCGACGAAGCGACAACCATCGGTGTCGAGGCCGGACGTTTCCTGACGGACAACGTCGAGGTCAGGGTCTTGTTAGCGTCCAACGTAGTCAGCGGGGGATTGAACGACGCGCAGGATGACGCGAATGACACCCTGATGACCTATGCCAGCCGAAACATTCAGGACCTGAGCAGACAGAGCGTGGACGCGCGGACCAACGTCTATCTCGACAACGGCATCGTTCTCACGGCGGGGGCGCAGCTGGAACAGCAAGAGGAACGAAGCTTCTACGAGTCCGAGAGTGCGTCCGGATCCTTCAACAGCTCGACCGACGTCGAACGTTCGAATCAGGCCTACTATGTCCAGTTCTTGGCCAACTTAGAAGGGTTTTCCGCGATTGTCGGTGGCCGGTTGGATGACAACCAAGAATTTGGCACGTTCGCAACGTATCGAGTGGCCGCGGCATACACCGTCGCTGGTACGAAGCTGCGGGCTTCGGTGGGCCGAAGCTTCAAGGCGCCAACGTTCTTCGAGAACTTCGGGACGGGTTTCGGCAATCCGGACCTCGATCCGGAACGCTCGCTGTCATGGGAGGTGGGACTCGAGCAAACGCTCGCCGACGGTCGGCTCACGCTACGGGGCGCCTATTTTGATCAAAGCTTCGACGACCTCATACAGTTCACGTTCGCCCCGGCGCCCGGGATGCCCAACTACGAGAATATAGCCGAGGCCAAGGCTTCAGGTGTCGAGATCGAGGCAAACGTCGTTCCAGTAGCTGATTTCGTCATCGGTGCCAACTACACCTATTTGGATACCGAGGTGATCGATGCGGGATTCGATTCGGGCGACGGCGCAACCTTTGTCGAAGGGGCGCGCTTGCTGCGACGTCCCACGACCACACTCAACGTGACGGCGATGTATCGAGGCTGGGACCGCGGGGTGATCAGCGCCGTCGTGAGTCACGTCGGTGGCCGCGACGACAGAGATTTCGCGACATTCACGCCTGTCGTCTTGCCGGCCTACACCACCCTGGATCTCGCCGCACAGATCGAGCTGCTTCCCCAACGGACCGACACGGGACTGACGGGGACGCTTCGTGTCGAGAACGTTTTCAACAAACGGTACGCCGAAGTGTTCGGGTTTCCGGCCCGGGGGCGGACGATCTTCGTAGGCGGGCGGGTGACACGGTAACTGCGGGCATCCTGGCCGTGATAGCCACGGAAACCACGGAACGCTCGGACCCCCGCACCTCCCCCGGCCTATTGGATTTCCCCACCCCACCGATTGCTGCGGCGACGCGCGGAGGGGTGGTGGGAGGAAAGACCAACACTCCTTGGGGCGGTGTGTGGTATTCCGTGATTTCCGTGGTTTCCGTGGCCATTTGCACCGCCAGGCCATTTGCATTGCCAGCCCTGAGCGCCTGCTGATGGCTCGCTCGAGAGGGTACATTTACGCCCATGGCAGTCGTCTCCACACCAGCCATCGTGCTGCACGCCTTTCCGTACGGCGAGTCGTCGAAGATCGTCCGGCTCGCGACACCGGGCTACGGAGTGTTGAGTGCCATCGCCAAGGGCGCCCAGCGTAACAAGAGCAAATTCGGGGCCCGGCTTCAGCCCCTGAGCGACGGCATTGCGCAGATCTAC
>JAPULP010000152.1 GCA_027294815.1 Gemmatimonadota bacterium
AGGCCGACATCGATGAAGTCCACCACGCCGCGGGCGCTTCGCACCCGATCGATGAGATTTCCGACCGCGCCACCACACACCAATGCGAGGGCGGCCAATCGTATCGAATCTCCGGGCTTCGCGTGCCACACCATGGATCCCAGCACCCCAAGCGCCACCAACGCGAGGACTAGGAAGACCCAGCGGGAGTACTGTCCGACATTAATCCCAAACGCCGCGCCAGTATTGAATACGAGTTGAAACGTCAACCAGTCGCCGATGATGGGGCGCGGTCGTGACGAGAGATACTGTACCGCCATCCATTTCGTGAGAATGTCCAGCACCACGACGGTGCCGCCGATGGCCCAAAACTGGACGCGACTACCGCCGTTGCTTTTCATCTTCTTCTTTAGCCTTGCATTTGATACACAGTCGCGCATGTGGGAGCGCATCGAGTCGATCGAAGTCGATCGCTTCGCCGCAATCGTGGCACTGCCCGAATGTTTTCGGTGATTGGTAGAGCCGGCGCAGGGCTTCGTTCACGTGCCACATATAGCGACCCTCTTGTGACGCAAACAGGAACTGCTTTTCGCGTTCCATGGCATCGGTACCCTGATCGGCCATATGGAAGGAATACGAGGACAAGTCGCCGCCGGCTCCCTGCAAGGTCGAGCTGAACGATTCGTCATAGTGACCGAGTTCTTTGATGACCCGTTCTCGTTCTTCCAAAAGACGCTTCTCGAGGTGGTCTAATTGCCTCTTTTTCATTCCCTGGTCCGCTCCCTTAATGCACTGCTTCTTCACTTTCGAAACGCGCGAGCATCACCACCGCACTTCGTCCGTCGAGATCGACCGTCTCCCGTACGTCGGGACCACTGAGTTCGTCCCCAATTTCAAAGCGCTTGGCCAGCGTTTCGCCCGCGATAAAGGTGTCGAAGGCGCGGGCTGCTGCCAAAACGTCATCCGTGCCCGTAATCGCCAACATAATCCGTGTAGTATAGTCGTACCCCGCGTCTTTTCGTAGACGCTGCACCCGATTCACCAACTCGCGGGCCAAGCCTTCCTGGCGGAGATCCATCGAGATCTCGGGGTTGAGCGCAACAACGAGAGCCCCGTCGGCCTGCACGAGCCAATCGGTCGCTACGTGGCGCGCGACGACCACATCTTCTGGGCGGTATTCAAACGTCGTCCCATCAGCCGCGAGCGTGACGGTCGTACCGTTTTCCAGCTCCTTGAGTTGCTCGGGTGCAAGTTGTTGAACGGCGGCTGCGGCCAGCGGCGTTTGTTTCCCGTACACTTTGCCAAGCGATCGGAAATTTGGTTTGCCTTTGAGCGTCACCAGTTCTGCATCGGACGCCACGACCGTGACCGACTTGACGTTCACTTCGCGCGCGAGCAACGGAAGACAGGCATCAAACGCCGTTCCGGTCACGGACGCCGGCACCGCAATACGCAGTTCGGCCAGTGGTTGGCGTGTGCGCAAGGCCGCGATGTCACGAACCTTCCGCGTCATTGAGGCCAGGCGCCGCACCGTCGCCATCGCATCATCGAGATCGGGTTGATGGTCCGCGCGTTCGTCAGGAAAGGTGGCCAGGTGTACCGATGTTCCGGTCAATCGCCGGTGGATCGCGTCACTGACGAACGGCGCCGCTGGCGCGAGGAGACGAGCGACCGTAACAAGAGCGTCGTACAACGTGGCCACGGCAGCGGGATCCGCCTCGGCGTCCGGCGCCCAAAACCGCGACCGGTTCAACCGGACGTACCATTGCGAAAGCTCGTTGTCGCAAAAGTCCATCAACACGCGCGTTCCGGTCGTGACGTCGAAGTTGGACCACGCCGTGTTCACGTCGCGCACAACCCCGGCGACGCGGCTCAACAACCAACGGTCGATGACCGGACGGTCGGCAACCGGGGGGGCGTGTTCGATCGGCGCCGCATGGTCGGCATAACGCGCAAAGAAATCATACGTGTTGCGGAGTCGATTCAAGAAACCACCGGCGACCTCCGGTATGGTGCGCGAATCGAACCGCTTGGGCAGCCATACCTGGCTCGACGCCAACAAGTACAACCTGACCGCGTCGGCACCGAACTGTTCCACGGCCTCCCACGGATTCACCACGTTTCCGAGTCGCTTCGACATCTTGGTACCGTCAGAATCGAGGACGAGACCGTTGACGATCACGTTGCGGTATGCACCGGTGCCGCTTACACCGGTAGCGATAGCGAGCAGTGAGTAGAACCACCCGCGCGTCTGATCCAATCCTTCGCAGATGTAATCGGCCGGGAAGTGTGCCTCGAACTCTTCTTCGTTTTCGAACGGATAATGCCATTGCGCGTAGGGCATCGCCCCGGAGTCGAACCACGCGTCGATCACTTGAGGCACGCGACGCATGACGCCTTCGCACGACCCGCATGAAAACTCAAAGTCGTCGATGCCCGGCTTGTGCGGATCGAAGTCCGATGGCAGCTCGCCACCCCACCGTTCGGCCAGTTCGGCATACCCCCCAATGACCACGCATTCGTCACACGAGTCACACTTCCACGCCGGCAGCGGCGTTCCCCAATAGCGGTCGCGTGACAACGCCCAATCCACGTTGTTCTCGAGCCACTCGCCGAACCGACCCGACCCGACTTCCGATGGATACCAGTGCACGTTCTTGTTGGACGCCAGCATCTCGTCTCTGAAGGCTGTCGTACGCACAAACCACGAGCGCCGCGCATAGTAGATCAACGGCGAGTCACATCGCCAGCAGAACGGATAGGTGTGTTCGTAACCCTTTGGCTCGTACCGGCCGAACAGCTTTCCTTCTTGTTCGAGACGCGCCGCGATGGGATCGTTGGCTTCGAACACGGTCGCGCCGTTGATGGCATCCCACTTGGTATCGCGAAACCGGATTTGCGCATCAATCGGGTTTACCAACGCCATCCCTTCACGCTGGATGGTATCGTAGTCGTCCGCGCCGAACGCCGGCGCCATGTGCACGATACCGGTCCCTTCGTCGCGGCTGACAAAATCGCCGGCGACTACGCGAAAAGCCTTGTCCGCCTCTATCTCGACGACGTCCAGCAGCTGCTCGTAGTGCAGACCCACAAGCTCGCTGCCTCTATATTCGGCAATCGGCGGAAAACTTCCCAACGGCTTTCCGTGCGTCCCGCCCGGTACGCTCTTCGATTCGGCAATGGTTTTCTCGACAATCAGATGGGTTCCTTCCACATCGATCTCGACATACCGGAAATCCGGGTTGACCGCGACGGCTACGTTTGAGGGCAGCGTCCACGGGGTGGTCGTCCACACCAGCAGATGGCGCGGGCTCGACGCGGCAGCACCGTTCTCGCGCAGACGGAAGAGCGCATAGATGGACGGACTCTTGTGCGTGGCGTATCCCATCGCCAGCTCGTGACTCGAGAGCGACGTGCCACAACGACCGCAATAGGGCAGAACTTTGTGGCCTTCATACAGCAAATCTTTGGTCCAGAGCTGCTTGAGCAGCCACCACACCGACTCGATATAGTCGTTGGTGTACGTGATGTACGGATTATCGTAATCGAGCCAATACCCGATCCGATCCGATAACGACTCCCAATCGTTTTTGTAAAGGAAGACGCTCTCGCGCGAACGGCGGTTGAACTCCGCCACACCGAACGCTTCGATTTCGGACTTCCCGTTGATCTTGAGCGCCTTCTCGACCTCGATCTCCACCGGAAGCCCGTGCGTGTCCCAACCGGCGATCCGCGTCACCGATTTCCCTTTCAACGACTGATAGCGACAAATCAAGTCCTTGATCGTCCGGGAGAAGACATGGTGGATACCCGGCCGGCCGTTGGCGGTCGGCGGGCCTTCGTAAAACACGAACGGTGGTGCGTCTTTGGTGGCGGCTTGGGTTTGGTGGAACAAGTCCTCGGAGCGCCACTGTGCCAGCACCTCTTGCTCCAGCTCGTCCGCGTCGCCAACGGGGAGTCGTTCATACCTCATCAGCCCATCCGCTCCAGCACCGCGGTGACCAACCGCGTCAAGTCAGGTTCGGCCGCACCCGCGGTGGCGATGATCTGAGCGATGTCGACAGGTTTCAATGCGTCAGGCAGACAAGCGTCGGTGATAATCGAGATGCCCAACACTCGCATGCCCATATGCACGGCGGCGATCACTTCGGGAACGGTGGACATGCCGACCACGTCGGCGCCGATGCCACGCAGAAACCGATACTCCGCGCGCGTCTCGAGATTGGGGCCCGTCACAGCGACATACACACCCTCTCGCAACACAATGTGCAGATCGCGCGCGACGTTGCGTGCGATGTCGCGCAGTTCCGGATCGTAGGGTTCGGACATGTCCGGGAAGCGGGGACCGAGGGACTCGTCGTTCTCTCCGACGAGGGGGCCGTCGCCGAGCAGGTTGATATGATCGGCTAACAACATCAGCTCGCCCGGCCTCCACAGGGGATGCATGCCACCGCACGCGTTCGACACGACTAACGTCTTCGCACCCAATCCGCGCAGCACGCGCACCGGAAACACGATCTGTTGCATCGTGTAGCCCTCATACCGATGAAATCGGCCCTGCATCGCCACGACCTTTTTTCCACCGAGGTCGCCAAACAGCAGCCGGCCCGCGTGACTTTCCACCGTGGAAAGCGGAAAGCCCGGAAGGTCCTCATACGCGATCTCCGCGACGACGTCGATCTCGTTGACGAGTCCACCGAGACCGGTGCCGAGCACCACCGCAACGTCGGGCTGGAAATCGGTTTTCGCACGCACGACGTCCACCGCGCCGGCCATGTCGCGCGACAATTCGGTTTCGCTCATTGCTCCCCTGATGTCGGACGAGCTGCGCCCGGGTTCGCCAAACTCGGACCGGAAGGTGCTTCCGGCATCGGGAACGAACGTCTCGGTCCGGTTCCGGTTGGATGCACGGCCAACGCGGCCTGACTCCCGTTCCGTTGCTGCGCATCGACCGCTTCGACTTCCGCCATGTTTCGCTCGAGCAACGCCCGAAACGCAGCGAGATACGCGTTCAACTGTCGCTGAGCCGCTTCGGTGTCCCGCTGCACGGCCTTTTCCGCCAGCCGTGCGTCGTTCAGGATCGTGTCGGCCTCGGCGCGGGCCTGCTGAATGATCACCTCGGCCTGGTCGTTGGCGCGTTGCCCCGCGTCGTGGCGCAGTTGCTCCGCCACCACCAACGCTTCGCTCATCGCCTTTTCGCGTTCGCGGAACGTCTTGAGCTGCTCCCGAAAACTTCGAACCTGCTCCTCCGTGACGGCCTTCTCACGCAACAAGCGCTCCACCTCCGCGGCGATGCGCTCGCGGAATTCCTCGATGGCGGCTGGATCGTACCCCCGCACAACCCGGCGAAACTGTTGCGTCCGGATGTCCAGCGGTGTGAGATCGAAACTGTCTTCTGTCATCGTTGTCGCTCCCCGAAGAGGACCGTGCCCAACCGAACCATCGTTGCGCCCTCAGCCACCGCTGCTCGGAAATCACCTGACATGCCCATGGACAGCTCGGGTAATTCCAGACCGCTCGATACCAGGTCGTCACGCAACTGCCGCAGACCGCCAAAGGTGTCCCGTTGGACCTTTTCATCGCCGCTCAGCGGCGCCATCGTCATGAGCCCTTCCAACTGTAACTCAGGCATCGCGGAAATCTCATGTGCCAACGCACTGGCCTGATCCGGCGCGCAGCCACTCTTTTGCGCTTCTCCAGCCACGTTCACTTGTAACAGCGCGCGCAGCGGCTCCCCGTTTGATCCTTGTTCCGAACCACGGCGCACCGCCCGGGTCAAGGCTTCGGCCACCTTGAGCGAGTCTACGGAATGCACCACCGCAAAGGTCCCGGGTACGAACTTCGCCTTGTTGGCTTGCAGGTGGCCGATGAGGTGCCATCGGAGGGAAAAATCCCCGGCGGTCTCACGTTTCTGAACGGCCTCCTGAATGCGATTCTCCCCGATGTCCTCGATGCCCACCGCCCGGGCGGCAGCGAGGGCCTCGACCGGGTGCCCTTTGGTCACTGCAATGACCCGTACCGCTTGTGAAACGCCCTCCGCACACCGTATCCGGTCTATTTCCTCACGGACGCATGCGAGGTTGTCACGAACAAGCACAAAGTCCATAATTTCTAAATCTACCGTGACGGTGAACGTGGAAGAAGAGAGGTAGGGCGGACGTGGGTAACCTGGAAGGATGCCGAAAGCGGTAAGCCGTGAGCCGTGAGCCGTCCCCAACCACCCCCTCGGGAAGGGATCGGGAGCCGCTCACGGCTCACGGCTTACGGCTCACGGCTCGTATCCCTCAGTAGGCTCTCGGGCTGATCTCCCACCGGCAAAAGACTGTCGAACATCTCGAGCGGTAAGGCTTCCGGAAGGTCGGTCCCCGGCGCCACGCCGGTCGTGGAAGCAAGCAGAGCTTTGATGCCCGCGTTCGGTGAGAGATGGTACGCGCGCAGGAAATTGTCCGCCATCTTTCGGCGGTCACCCAATGCCTCGTACGCGCCGCCCAGCACCAGGAACGGGATACTTAGATTCCCGGCGATGTTCCGATTCGTAGGATCCAGCACGAGCGAGTCCACGTCGAACAGACGGGCGTAATCGTAGATGACCCAGGCCAGTGAATCGGTGCGCGGCACATCGACCGGTACCCAGAGACCGGGTGCGAGCCGATCGATATCCGGTTCCTTCTCCACGTACAACCGCAGCGCCATTCCTTCCTGAACCAGATACTCGTTCAAGCCCAACCAGTTGCTGCTCCCGGCGGTGGTCGACCAATAGATGGGTCGCTGTCCGGCATTCTCGATGATGAGCCGGAGCATCAGCCAGTCCTTGGTATACAAGGCGAAGTTGGGAGGGAACCCGTGTCGAATGCGTCCCACGTTGAAGGGCACGCTGTCGCGCAACAGCTGCGGTATCATTTGGGTGTCGATGACCTCATCGGTCAACGAGTGCAACGGACCGGGTAGGGTGTCGGGTGCCTGGTCCGCGAACCACGGAGCCTGTTCCGGAACGAACGGTCGCACTGGGTTGTCGCGCAGCTGTTTGATGTACCAACGCGTGTTCCCCAACGACAGGTTCACGACCGACACGTCCTGGCGAATCTCTTCGACCTCTTGAGCGTACCAGAGTGGGAAAGTGTCGTTGTCGCCGTTCGTGAAAATGATACCGTACGGTTCGGCGGATTGCAGAAGGTTGCGCGCAAAGGCGAGCGCTAATCCGGTGTCGGGACCATGCCCGCGACTTGCAGCCTTGAAGTTCAATACAAACGGACACAGTGCCAGCACGAAAACGATTGGTGCGAGCTTCAGCGCTTTGGGCATCGATGCACGATCCCCTGCGAACGTGCCCTCGAGCTTTTCGCGCGCGAGACGATAGAGGCCGGCGAGCCCAATGCCGGTGAACAACCCCCATACTTGGAACGAGATCAAGAAGAAGTAATCCCGCTCGCGTACTTCGTGCATGTTGAAATCACTGTACTGATCGAAACCGATCGAGTAGCCCGGCTTGAAGTTCATGTACCCGACGAGGGCCGGACCCGTGATCAAGAAGATCAACAGCAACAACCAGAAGATGGAACGATCTTTGGATCGCAACAGCGTGGCGCCGTAAATACCCAACGACGTGAATACCATCGTGAACGGCAGACGCGCCCGCGCAAACACGGAATCCGTGGTCGCGAGGCTATTGGACCACTGCCAGTCGAAATACTGCAGGTAATTGAGAATTTGTACCCACATCAGCCCGAATGTTCTTCCCGGATTCCCGGGGCCCGATGGGTACATCGGATTGTCGGTGGGCAAACGCGGAGGGTACTGTTCGCGTCGGATCACCGCCAGCAACGAATCCCAGGTCGAGGGGTCGGCCTCGTTGATCATCGGACCGAGACCCGCACGGATATAAAGGTAGGCGTACATCGAAACCCCAACCGCCGCGATCCCCACGATGGATGCCGTAAACAGCGCGCCGCCGGTGCTGACCGAAAACACCGCAGCCGCCACGAACACCAATCCGGCAAACGTCATAATGGCGGCGCTACCCAGACCGATGCCGATGAGGACGGCCCAGATGCCGCCGACCACGGCCCACTGCGCCCACTCGACTGCGCGATCGCCTTCATTGGGTAGGGGCTCGGTCTTGAGCACGTGCCACATGTACCCGACGAGCGCGGGGCCGACCAAAAGCGCGAGAAGGTGGTTGCCGATCGAAAACGCGCCAAGGTAGACGATGAGCAGCAGCAAGTGCGCGGCGCGGGGCGTGCCGCGACGTTTTCGCCACAGTGTCGCGAGCCATGCCACCGCCGCGATGGTAAACGAGGCGACCATGTACACTTCGGCCTCGTTGGAATTTTGCCAGACGGTGAAAACAAACGCCGACATCAGCACGGCGGACGCCGCTCCACCAAGCACAAAGACCGGATTGGCCGCGTCGGAGTCGGTCTTCCACCGCCGGCGAAGCGCACTGGCCACGACGAGGAACATGAGGCTGGAAGCGGCCGCACTAAACACGGCGCTCATGAAGTTCACCCGATACGCGAAGTTCCCCACAGGAAACCAAGAACCCCACACATTCGCCATCAACACGAAAGCCGGTGTTCCCGGCGGGTGGGGTACACCGAGGATCTTGGCGGCGGCGAGAAACTCACCCGCATCCCAGAAAGTCACTGTGGGCGAAAGTGTCCAGACGTATCCGATCAGGATGACGACGGACACGCCGATGGCGGTACGGAACATCAGGCGATCGAACAACGTCTCGCCACTGATATCCGAGTTTTTTACCGTATTGGTTCCGTTGGACATAGACTCATGAGGTGATGGGCGTAGCGTCAGCCTGGTCTGCGGCACTCGCCGTATCGATTGAGGGCCACGTTTGCCCGGCGAGTACCTCATGCAACTGTTGCGGCGTCACGCCTCGATGCAGCAAACCGCGAATGGCAATCGAGACCTTCGACGTCTCCTCCGACACAACGATCACGATTGCGTCGGTTTCTTCCGACAACCCGAGCGCCGCACGATGCCGGGTACCGAGCGACTTGTCCTCGACCGGAAACTGCGTCAGCGGCAGCACGCACCCCGCCGCAATAATGTTATCGCCGCGGATCATCACCGCGCCGTCGTGCAACGGCGAATATGGCGTGAAGATCGTCGTCAAGAGATCGGAAGAGACGCGAGCATGCATCTCTTTGCCGGACTCCAAATAATCGTTCAACGAAACTTCCGCCTCGACGACGATAATGGCACCAGTCGCACTTCGCGACAGGCGCTCCACCGCTTCGACGATTCCGCCGATCACACCCTCTGTTGCAGTTTGGCCCAAGAACTTCATCACACGCGAACGCCCGAGGCGCGACAACGCATGGCGGAGTTCTGGCTGAAACACCACGACCGCGGCGAACGTCCCGTATGCGAACACGAAGCTCAGTAGGGATGTGATCATCCCAAACTTGAGCAGCAGTGCCCCGAAATACACCAGCACGAGCACGACGAGCCCCACCAAAATCTGCAGCGCTCGCGTACCCGCTAGGAACAGCAACACGCGGTACATGACGTACGCGACGATCAGGATCTCGACGATATCCCGAAACCCCGGGATCAGGAATCGAAATTGCTCGAAGGACATCCAGGCTCTCGGACGGCGTGCGCAATCTGCAACGCTCCGCGCACGCGTGAAACATCATGCACCCGAAACAGTTTGGCGCCGTGCGCATACGCCACGACACAGGCCGCAGCGGTGGCGTTGTCCCGATCAGCCACATCGGCGCCCGCGACATTTCCCAAAAACCGCTTTCGCGACGGCCCGACCATGACCGGGAAACCGAGCGCCGCTATCGCCGTCAACCCGCGCAGCACAGCGTAATTGTGTTCGGGACGTTTTGCAAATCCCAATCCCGGATCGATGACGATACGCTCCCGACTCAACCCACGGCTTTCGGCGATCCGGACGGACCTCTCGAGCTCCTCGACCACGTTCAGAACGACATCATCGTACTCGGCGTGCTGGTAAGTGGCCATCTCGGGAAACGACCCGCGCGAGTGCATCACGATCAGCCCCGCCCCAAATTCGGCACACACCGTCGCGATCTCCGCATCGAAGCGCAGCCCCGAAACGTCGTTCAACACCCAAGCCCCACCGTCGAGCGCCCGGCGACCGGTCTCGGCGTTCACCGTGTCCACGCTGACCGGCATCGAGGGGAATCGCCGAGCGAATTGCGAGAGGACCGGCTCGAGCCTGCGCCACTCGTCGGCCGGATCGAGGCGGTCCGCCACACCGGGCCGGGTGGATTCCGCGCCGATATCGATCATGTCGGCGCCGGCTTCGATCATTTGCTCGGCGTGACGAATGGCATCGTCGACTTTTACGTACAGACCGCCGTCACTAAATGAATCCGGGGTGACATTGAGAATGCCCGCCACGGCGGGAGACCCCAGAGACACGCTCCCGCGGTGGGTGTCCCACGCGGCCGGCGGCTTCAGCGTGTGGCGCGGCAGTCGCCCGATTTCTTCGGCAGTATCCTCCGCGACGGGCGACGCCCCCGCCCCCGCCCCCGCGACGCAAACGTTGGCGCGACCGGCGTCGAGACCCTCCCGTCGCGCCAAGGCGTCACGTATTGCAGATGGTTCTCGCGGAGTGAGGGCGTCGACCCTCACGCGCCCGCTGGTTTCGGAGGTGGAGTCCCGAGAACCGGGCCCGGCCGGGCCGGCCGCGGCTCCTCACCGCTGGGAAGCGCCGGTGGGGTTTCCGAAGGCTCAATCGCCGGTTCCGGTGGCGGGAGCTCTTTGCCGGCGATGATCAGTTCGACGTCGTTCCGCTCCAATGTCTCCCGCTCCAATAGCGCGCTGGCCATTGTGTGGAGCAGGTCCATGTTGTTCGTCAGGATGTTCTTCGCCTGCCTGTAGGCCTCGTCGATCAGGTTCTTGATCTCGGCGTCCACCGTCTCGGCGAGCTTGGCCGACACCTCGTGACGCTGCGATAACTCGCGCCCGAGAAAAACCTGATGGTCCCGCTCGCCCACCGCCACCAGACCCACCACGTCACTCATCCCGAATTGTGTGACCATCTGACGCGCCATCTCGGTAGCCTGTCGAATGTCCTGCGCGGCTCCGGTCGTCACCTTCGCCAAGCCGAAGATCAGCTCTTCGGACACCCGCCCACCATACGCCATCGCCAGCTTGCCGAGCATGTACTCGCGCGTGTGGTTGTGCCGATCTTCCTCCGGCAAGGCGAAGGTCAAGCCGAGTGAGCGTCCGCGCGGAACGATGGTGACCTTATGGACCGGATCCTGTCCCGGCATCAGCAGGTTGACGATCGCATGACCGGCCTCGTGATACGCCGTCAGTTTCCGCTCTTCGTCGGACAGCACCAGGCTCTTCCGCTCGATCCCGAGCATGACCTTGTCTTTCGCGTCCTCGAGATCATTCATGTCCACTCGCTGCTTATTCCGGCTCGCGGCGAGGA
>JAPULP010000153.1 GCA_027294815.1 Gemmatimonadota bacterium
TGCCGGTACGGTGGGTCACGATCCTCGATCCCGACCCCGAAAACGCAGTCGACGCTCACGACGCGGTGTTTCGACAGGGGTGGTCACAGGGCGGCGCCCGGTTTTCGCGTATCGAAGGATGCTTCTACGGCGATGAGGGCATCTATTTCAGCTGCACCAATGGTGGTAGAGCCGACTTGGGCCAAATCTGGCACTACCGACCCCTCGGTTCCGACGACGGCGAGCTAACACTTCTGTTCGAGTCGCCGTCTCAGAGCGTTTTGGACTCACCCGACAACCTGTGTGTGACTCCGCGCGGTATGGTGTTGATCACCGAAGACGGGCGCTACAGTAATTACGTGCGAGTCTTGACGCCGAGCGGCAAGATTTTCAATTTTGCGGAAAACACGGCGAACCGTTCGGAGATGGCCGGACCCACATTCAGTCCCGACGGACAGACGCTGTTTCTCAACATCCAGCGCCCCGGCGCGACCTATGCCATCTGGGGTCCCTGGGAACGCGGCGGGATATAACCGAATATCCAACACCCAATATTCGATATCCAATATCCATCTTGGATATTCAATATTCAGTATTGGATATTGGATATTCGCTAGCCCCCCGAAAAGGTCAACTCCGCGACGAACCCACGCGGTCCCCGCCGCAGCAACGATGCGCCGAACAAGAGAACCAACCCGATGAGTGACGCGATCTTGTACCACGACGCGCCTTCGACGGCGAGCATATCGAGTGCAATGATCGGAATGTCTCCAAAGAACGCGTTTACACCGTAACCGAGTCCGACCGACGCCCCGATGATGGCAAGCGAGAACATGGCCGCCGCGCGTTTCCCGTGCAGCTGGGTTAGTACACCGAACGTGGTGATGTTCGTCGCCGGTCCGGTAATGAGAAACGCGAGCGCAGCGCCTGGAGAGAGACCACCGAGCAACAGCATCGCAACGAGCGGCGTTGCCGCCGAAGCGCACACATAGGTGGGCACGCCCACCAGCGCGAAGATCAGCACGTCTACGCTGGCCGGAATGGCGGACAATGGGGCGCCCCCCAGGAAAGGAGCGACAAGCGCCGCCACACCGAGTCCGGCAAGGATCCACGGTGCCGTGTCGTCGACCACGTCCCCCAGCCCCACGCGAAACGCCTTATCCACCCGTTCGCGGATTGGCACACCCACCGGCGCCGAATCCGTTTCGGTCAACTGGGCGTCGGTGCGTTTAAACATGGCCATGCCTCCAACCAGCCAACCTACCAACAACGCCACCACCGCGGCTCCCACGACTCGGATGACGGTCATGTGCGGACCGAGCAGCGGCACCGAAAGGAAGACCGCGTCCAACCCCAGTTCCGGCGTCGCGACCAAGAAGGCAAGGGCGGCGGCTGGCGGCACGCCCTTACCGATGAGTGACCGATAGACCGGAACGACGCCACACGAGCAAATCGGCAGTGGAAGCCCGAACGCCATGCCGCGAACCGCGTGCATCCCGGTTCCCCCTCTCGCCATCCAGGCAATCGATGACGCAGGCATGAAGACACTGATGAACCCCGCGGCAAAAAAGGCCAGGAGAAGCGCCGGCGCGCTTTCCAGCGACAGATCGATCAACGTCCCGATGACTTGACCGCCCAAATCGGCGTCGGCTCCGGCGTCGCCGAACAGGATGACCGCCAGCAGCAGTATCGCGATGAGCGCTCCCACTCCTTCGCTTCGGCGGGAGGTCGCCGTGATTGCGGTCTTGCCGTGGGTGTGATCGTCCAGATGGGGTCGGAACAGCACCACATGGAGCAGCGAGCCTCCGACAAACGCCTGAAACCACGCCACCGAGCGGACCGTGAGCTCGGCTCCGAGAGTCGGTCCCACGGCATACCCAGCGGTGGTGGTGGCGGCCACGGCCAAGAGCGCCAACCCCGCCACCGCTGCGCCGAAGTGCGGTCGCAGCAGCCACCAAATTGCGAGTCCGACGGGAAGTCGATGGAGTACGATGGCCGTGGGCAGGTGGGTACCCGCCTGCACGGCGAGACCCCCGCCGAGGGCGGCGCCGTCGATGAGCGCGTGAAGACAGAGCCCCACCACGCCCAGCATGAGCGCGGCCACGTGAGTTCCCTTGGCTGCCCTATGGAACAGGCGTTCTGCGATCGTGGGGCCGGCAAACCCGGCGATGATGAACCCGATCGCGGGCCATCCCCCGTGGACGACTGCTTCGGGGAGCACGCTCAAGATGATCAGCCCACTGATAGCCACGAATACGAAACCGTCGAGGACGGTGAGCGTGGTGCCGCGCCCGTGAGCGAATCGGTAGGCCAGGGGACCGGCAGCGAGGGCGGCCATGCTCGCCAAAAGCAGGATCAAAGGCTAGTCTCTCGAAACGATAGTGGGTTATCGATAACCTAATCAGTCACGCTCGCGGCGCCTGTCGAAGCCGCGGGTTATCGGTGACCGGTAACCGGTCACCGCCTTTCGGAGGTTCTTTCTCAAGAGAAGCCCATGACATCCCAACCCACCATCGTTTCCCTGCTCGCTAGCGCCACCGAGATCATCAGCGCGTTGGATCTGCGCCACCGGCTCATCGGCAGGTCACACGAATGTGATTATCCGAGCGACGTAGCGGCGCTGCCGGTGCTGTCGGCGCCGAAAGTAGATCCGAGTACCAGCTCGAAGGAGATCGATCGGCAAGTCAGGGATGTCATTCGCGACGGATTGAGCGTGTACGACATTCGTATTGCCGAACTCGAGCGCCTCAAACCCGACCTGATCGTGACGCAGGATCAGTGTGAAGTGTGTGCGGTCTCCTTAACCGATGTCGAGGGTGCACTGTGTCAGGTCACGCTCAAGGACACCAAGATCTGCACGCTTCACCCAAACAATATCGACGACGTCACTGCCGACTTTCAAAAGGTCGCCGATGCGAGCGGCGTGCCGGAGAGAGGGCGGGAACTGATCGATGCCTTCGCACAGCGGCTCGCCGACATCGAGCAACGCACGGTAGGACTAACGGTGCGCCCGCGCGTGGCCATGATCGAGTGGATGGACCCCGTGATGGTGGCGGGGGGGTGGATTCCGGAACTGGTGCGCGTGGCCGGTGGAGAGCCAGTGATTGTCGAGTCACCCGTGGCATTCAAGACGGTAGAGTGGTCCGAGATAGCAGCGGCCGATCCGGACGTCGTGGTCATACTCCCGTGCGGCTACGAATTATCCAAGACTCTCGGCGAACTCGATGATGAAGTATTGGCGGCAGCGCTCGGGAGCGTACCCGCGGTGCGACGGGGAAAATGTTTCGTCGCCGACGGCAATGCCTACTTCAACCGACCGGGACCCCGGCTCGCCGACAGCGCCGAGATGCTCGGGGCGCTACTACATCCCGATCTGTTTCCCGACGCACTGGCTCGGTACGGAGATTGTTTTGCGACTTGGCCTTCGAACTGAGCAACGCGGGGATATTACTGGCCGAGTGCGGTGTGTAGCTGACTGAGATGGCGGAGATCGTGACCGGCGTGCACCCGTAGCAGCGTACCCAGGGAGATCGTCATCCCCGCGCCCACATGCTCTCCGGTCCGCTCGAGATCACTCTCCGTCATACGCTTCCACATCTGGAGATTGACGCCTCGCAAGGCGCGGAAGTCCACGATGACCTGCTCGGGTGGCCAGTCGTTAGGCCGCTGCACACTCACCCACGCGTTCTGATCGATCTCCGGCAAACGAGGATTGTCGTCGCACAGGATGGTGCGTGCCCGGAAGCCGAAGATCCACTCCATGTCGGTGAGGTGCACGAGTATCTCCACACCGGTCCACGACTCATCGGTACGTCGCTGCAGCTCTTCGATCGAGTGTTGTGCGACTATGTCCTCCAGCGATTCACTGGTCGCCGCCAGCACGTCAATCGGATCGCGAGATCCGAGCAGGGCGATCTGCGCGTTCAGGAAACCGTAGGCAGGGTTGACGTCGGATGGGATGGGGGTGGGCATTGGCGCCTGCTGATTCGAGAGATTCGAGATGCTAGAATCTAGATTCTAGATTGGGGTTATGACAATCTGCATTCTAGAATCTAGAATCTCGAATCTAGAATCGCAGTACAACATGGAACCTGCACCTTGAAACGAACTATATTCTACAGCTTATGCGATTAATGCAAACAGCGTTATCCACGGTCCTTCTCTGTTGCGGTTCGGCCGGTCTGGTGGGACAGACGCCGGCTCCCGACCCGGACGTGCCGGGTTCCCAGATTCGCGTGGCCCTCGTTACCATGGGTCCTGGGTCCAACATCTGGGATCGGTTTGGGCACAATGCCATCTGGATACGGGATCCCGATAGCCGGATCAACCGGTTGTACAACTACGGCATCTACGATTTCAACGCTGAGAACTTCGTTCTTCGGTTTATCCAAGGCCGGATGCTCTATAGAATGGGCAGCGGCGATCCGGATGTGACGTTCCGATATTTTAGCGAACGGGCCAACCGAAGCGTCTGGGTGCAGGAACTCAACCTCACGCCCGCGCAGCGAATCGAGTTGCGCGATTTCCTGCTGTGGAACGACCGGCCGGAAAATCAAGAGTATCGGTACGACTACTATTACGACAACTGCTCCACGCGCGTTCGCGATGCGTTGGATAGGGTTCTGGGAGGCGTGATCCAGCGCCAAACCGAGGAGGCGCCGGCGGGTACGACCTTGAGGTTTCACACGCGGCGTTTGACGTCAAACAACGTGTGGTACTACACCGGTCTCATGATCGCGCTCGGCCCCATGGTAGACAAGCCCATCACGGTGCGAGAGGAAATGTTTTTGCCGACGAGCCTGCGCGATCATCTGCGTGGGATCTCGGTGACCGGACCCGATGGGAATCAAGAACCTCTTATTGCTTCGGAACGCACCGTCTATGAGAGTACCAGGCCACCATCCGACGAGGCCCCGCCGTCATGGACCTTGGCGTATCTGGCCGTTGGGGTATTGCTGGCGGGGTTGTTGTTTTGGTTGGCGGGTGCGGGTGTAGCCAGCAAGCGGATCCGCGTCGCGTTTGTAAGCGTGAGTACGGCGTGGATGCTCGTGGTAGGGGTCCTTGGGGCTGTGTTGTTTGGGCTGGTCATGGTCACCGATCACGCATCGGCATATTGGAATGAAAATCTGTTCTTGTTCAACCCGCTCTCACTCGCGTTGGCCCTGACCGTGCCACTCGCCGCGCTTGGCATACGCTGGGCCCACCGGCCGGTGATGTTGCTTGCTGTGGCGGTCGCGGGTCTCTCCGCGTTGGGTTTCATCGCTCAGATCTTGCCGGGGCTCGATCAAATCAATGGAGAGCTGTATGCGTTGGTGTTGTTGCCCAACGTCGCTGTGGGAGTAGGGGTGTATCGGCTGAGCCGTGAGCCGTGAGCCGTGAGCCGTGAGCCGTGAGACGTGAGAGGTGAGAGGGCCGCCCCTCCCTCGGGGTGGGGTGTGGGGCCTTCTCACTTCTCACTTTTGCTCACCTCACTCCCCCTCCGTATCCCATCCCGCCCGAACTTCACGTTGATGTTGTCCACGACTCTTGCGATGGCGCGATCGTGATTCGTTTCCAAGTCTCCCTCCGAGCTTTCTTCGAACAGTGACAACTGGGACAGATCACGCTCCTCGACGAGTTGTGACACGGCGACTCCGAGCAGCCTGGCGCTTGTGCGTCGTGCACGACGGAGTTGTTG
>JAPULP010000154.1 GCA_027294815.1 Gemmatimonadota bacterium
AAGCAAGGTAAATCCCGGCACAAACGGAGCCTTTGTGTCTTGGGACCAGCGCTTACGAGCACGGACCCCCAGTTGGAGAGGAGTTCGAGCGGGTCAAGGATACCGACGGTGGCGTAGCATCGTTCGTGGAGCTTGGTCGCGCCGGTTGGCAGGTATGGGAGCACATGGAACGTCAGGCGGACACAGGGATGAGCACGACGAAGATGATCGGGCCGTTATCGCTCGCCGCAATTCTTCCCTTAGCGGTGTCGTGCTCTGCAGGAGGTCCCTCCTTCGATGTGCTTGTGCTCGACGGTCGTGTCGAAGTTGTGGGTATCGACCTTGATGGTAAGCCGTTGGACGGTCGCTTTACCCTGGCCCTGGCCAGCGACGGTCGCTTTCACGAGACCATTGCTCTGCGTGGTCGAGATCGCGTGGATCAGCTCGTCTTTGACGGTGAGCGTCTCCTTGCCTGGTCGTTCCTGGCCTACCCTCGTACACCCTTTCTTGAAGCGAACGCGGCTGAGGCGGCGTTGTGGCGGTCTGTAATGGACGCCCTGAGAACGTCAACCGAGCCGCAGATCCTTGCCTTCTCCGCGGAGGTTCCAGTCGATGAGCGGGGCAGTCCCGTGGGGACAGGTGTGGCGGCCGTGACTTCCGCTATCACCGCAATCGAGATCGTGATTGAAGAGGTTGATGCGCAGGGCCACCGGCCCGTCCCAACCGCCTGGGTCCGCATCCTCGGCGGCACCCGCAACGTTCCCTACCGATCACGAGGAACCGGTGGAGAGGCTCGACAGGTCTTGGCCTTTACCGTTCACACGGTACGGTTTGAGAATGATCTTCCGGAGCTTCCGTCTACCCGCGCGCGAAACCGATAGTGGGCCTCGCCGCTACGGGCACGGCCCGCAATTGGCGAGCGGTGTGTGGTAGTCTTTCTGCGTGTGCTTGACCAAAGCCAAGTCGAGAAGGAGATCGTGTGGATCAATGCACGACGAAATAACGATGTCGAATCTCGATTTTCTCTGCCATCGGTGCGGCGCGTCGTTGACACCGGGTGAGGGCAGTTTCTATGTGGTAAAGATCGAGGCGTTCGCTGATCCGACGCCTCCGAGATTGGATACCGACGAACCACTCGCCGAGATCTCCGCGGATATTGATGCGCTGATCGAACAGATGCGCGATCTGTCCGAGCAGGAGTTGATGGACCAGGTGTATCGGCGCGTGGTGGTGCTGCTTTGTAGGCCGTGTTATGAACATTGGATCGAGGATCCGACGGGGTCGTGAGCCCGGCGTATGGAGCACGGCGCGTGTCGTTCGACGCTTTGGTTGGATAGCCGGCGCACGCAACTCCCGCCGCAACGTCGTGGCTGGGGGAATCGCGCGGGATGGGAAGCCGGAGACGTGGGCTCTTTAGGGGCAAGGACCCCAACTTATCAGTAAGCGAAGCAGATCGCCGGCACTGACGACGCCGTCCACGTTAAAATCAGCGGGATGACCGGCATTCGGCCCCCAAGCAACGAGCAGAATGAGAAGATCCGCCGCTCCCACCGAGCCGTCTTCATTCAAGTCCGCTTTACACTTGGGTCCGGGGAAGAACTCGATGAACAATGGTCCATCCAGTCCCATCGCCCCGAGGTTGGCAACAATGCCAAGGGGCTTGCCCGTGGCGCCGTCGTAGCGCAGAATCCTGTCGTTGCCAAAGGATCCAACATACAGATTGCCGTCCGGCCCAAAGGCGAGACCGACGGGGAACTGCGGCCCTTGCCCCCCTGACTTGACAAAGACATCCAGGAACGCGCCGGTTTGTCCATCGTAGCGCAGAACTTGATTCGTTTGACTTGATGCAACGTAGAGATTCCCATCGGGGCCGAATCTCAACTGATGGGCCCAAGCCAACCCGCCGGTTTCGTCCTCGGGCGTGTCCGGATCGTCTTCGACGAACGCATCAATCACGCCGCCCTTGATTGGATCGATCCTCAAAATTTGGTTGGACTGGGCCGACAGGTAAAGCATCCCGTCCGGACCCTGGATGATATCTTCCGGTCCGTCGAGTCCGGCCTCGCCCGGCTGAACGAACGAACCAAGGAAGTTTCCCGTCACCGCTTCATATTGGTTGACTCTATCACCAAGTTCCGAGGAAACGAGCAGTGTGTTGTCGACGTTCCAGAAGACGGAGTGCGAACGAATCAAGCCATTCCCGGCGGGAACGAAGACGTCGATAAATGCGCCGGTTTCGCCATCGTAGCGCCGCACGGTGCTGTTGCCGTGCGAGGCGACATAAAGGTTGTTGTCCGTACCGAAGCTGCACGCATGTGCTTCTGACAAACCGCCGCCGCCGCTGGGGATAAACATTCCCAATGACGCTCCGGTTTGCCAATCAACGCGCAGTACGTTGTGGCTGAACCACCCACCAACCCACAGCTCGTCGAGTTCCTGACCGCCATTGGAGGCGGAGGCGGAACTGCGCGAGCTGGGCGGTTGGGTTGGAGGGTTCTCGGCCACGACGCTGGCAGTTGCCCCAAGTGCAAGCGACATCGCCAAGAACCGAGGAAGAAGGCCGATCTTGCCGCAATCGACGGAGAGTCGCATTGAATCTATCCTTATCTTACTTACTCCGAACTATGACCTCACTGCCGGCGCACTGACCACCCACAACGCCGAGTGCGAGGCTCATCCTTAGTCCGCACCAGTCGACGAGATCTGCCAAGGATTCTGTTTCTTTGCGGTAATTTCCGTCGTCTAGGCAATGCCCGGACCGTGCAACCCCGCTTCCACCTGTCCCGATACCATAAAGATCCCTCACACCATCCGGGGGCCGGGGGCTGATATTGAAAAAGACGCCCGTCCCCTTTTTTTACCCAGACGGCCAGACACTGCCCGATCAGCGCCCTCACGCCCCGAGATACTGAGCCGCCGTTATGGTCACTCTTCGACGACATCAATCGACCGAAGCCAGACAATAATCGTCTTCGTCACTGAGCGATCGAACACGGGCGGGTCCGAAGGTTCCGGCGGCTCGAGAAAGTGGTCAAGCCCTCCGAACGTCACGAACGACACGTCCGTTCTGCTTGCGCTGTCGAGTGCCTTAAGCAGAGTGGGCAAAGAGTCAGGACTTGCTGATCGGTTATCAGCGCCCCCATTGATCGACAACACCGGACAACCGACGCCTGCGAGAATCGTCGACGGATCGAGCGCCAGATACGCGCGCGCGCCTCGACTGGAAAGGTTATCAACAATGTTCTCGGCGACAGCGCGACGCTGCTCCGCAGGAACATCCATCGCCTCGAGCAGACTGTCGGCCA
>JAPULP010000155.1 GCA_027294815.1 Gemmatimonadota bacterium
ATCCGCACGGTCGCCTGCTCCAATTGCTCGACGGGCTGTCACTTTCGATTTGTTCTGACTTGATCCCTGCGCGGAGCGGCGATGCCAAGGGATTTGGCGAGGACGAGTTCGAGCTTCACCATGTTCCTCGGCGAAGTTGGAACGACCGCGTTACTATCGAGGTCTCACCCTCAAACGAACGTCGGATCATCCTCGATCCGTATCCGTTCGATATGGACCCGTTACCCGTCGGCGTCCCCGCGCGCGTTTTCAACCTGCCGGCCGATCGCTCGGGCCATTTTCAAACATGGTGGAACGCCAGACCGGTGGAAATGCTTGAGTTCCTGTACAGTGCGGGTTAAGGCTCGATGCAGTGCCTCTCGACGACGCTGGTCTTGGGGCCCCACTGGGCCGGCGCTAGACAACCAGACGTGCTTGGACGTGTCTTAAGTAAAAGCGTGAATGCCGAGGGACGGTCATCTCGCCGGGCGGGGCTACGCAGCCCCGAGTCGCAACGATTCTCGAACCGCCAGGTGCGGCTCCGCAAGCCATTCGCTTCAGCCACCTGATGTTCTCCGGCCACGCGCGATCAACGTGCTGTCTTCGATTGATTCCTGTTCATACTCGTTGGGCCGCTCATCAATCTTTCGGCTCGCAGCTACAACAATCCGCCTCCAACTGTGCGATCCGGTCGTGCAGGGCCTGCATCGACGCCCCGACTTCCTCTTCGGTGAAGCGCGGCTTGATGTGCTGCGGGCAGTTCACATCCCAAGCGTCGACGTGGAACAAGAACATCCGCTCCGGCTCGCTCCCGTACTCCGGGTCGTACAGCTTCTGTCTGAGACGCGCGTCGTCTTCGACAACTTCGGCCCGGCCCCAAATCTTTATGCGGCGTCGGTTTGCAAAGTCCATCAGGAATATGAATGCCTTCGGGTTATCGCGGAGGTTGCCAACGGAGATGTACTGGCGGTTCCCGCTGAAATCGGCAAACCCGAGCGTGTGCTCGTCAATTACTTTCAGGAAGCCGGCCGGTCCTCCGCGGTGCTGGATATACGGTTGCCCCTCGGCATTAACGGTCGCGATGAACATCGTGTCTTGCTCGGCAACAAACTGGGCGAGTTCCGGCGTAACGACGTCGCTCCACCCTCCGCGTTGCTCCATGGAGCTGTATCCCCTGCGAGAGCCGTGCCGCTCCTGGACGGCCTTGACCGACGGCGTGAACGCAATGTCGCTGACGGGACGTTTCATCTGGTCTCTCCTGTCGTTAGAAGACCCCACTTATACACGAAGCCGTCGTGCCCGGTGATCATGCATCTTTGGGCGGCGTGCTGCCGACCAGCGTTCGGATCTGGTCGGACAAATCGCCGCTCCCGAACACGAACGTCGATCGGGTCCCGGACAGAATCTCGCTCAGTTGTTCCAACTCCTTCATCCGTGCCAGCGTCGGATTCTCTGCGAGCAGCTTGGCGGTGTTGGCCTGGCTCCGCGCCGCGGCCGTCTCCTCGCGACGCTTGATCAGGTTTGCCTGGGCCGACTTTTCGGCCTCGATGACCTGGTTCAGAATCGTCTTCATTTCGCCGGGCAGAATGATGTCCTTGAGACCCACACTCTTGACGGCAACGCCGAATTCCCTCGCGCGTGCGGCCAGCGCATTCTTGACCTCGCCACCGACCGATTCCTTGTCGGCCAGAAGTGCGTCGAGCGTGCGCGTACCGACCGACGCACGCAGAACGAGCTGGGATTCGCGGTAGAGCGTCTGGGCGTGGTCGCTGACCACGGTGACCGCCTTGATCGAGTCGATCACCTCGTAGGCGACCAGGAGGTTGACGCGAAGGGTGACTTTGTCCTTGGTCATGATCTCCTGACCGGCGACATCCGCCACCTGTTCGCGGCGATCGATCGTCTTCCAGGATACGCGACCCACGTTCGCCCAAAACACGTGACGACCCTTGCGGAGCGTCTCGACGATCTCTCCGTCCTTGATCAGCAACGTATCCTCGTAGTCGGCCACGTCTACGCCGGTCAACCACCTCGAGCTGCCGCCGAAGGACACGATGGCCTCCAGCTTCGGGTGTTCGAAGCGCAGGCTGTTCGTGTCGAACACCTCCACCTCGAGCCTGTAGGGCTCGTTCCAGAATGCGTGCCGGCCGGTTCCGAGGATGTAGGCCAGCCGGCCATCCTTCCAAACCAGGGCGCGCTCGTGGTCTGCCAGTTCGACGATGGTCAGCGCCCCGGCCAGTTCCCGGTTCTTGATCAGTACGTCCAGGAGCGGGTGCTCGAACTTCGTCTCCAGCGTGCTGACCACATTGAGTCGATCGCGCGTGCGGCTCCACATCCTGCTCCAGAGACGATACTTGCCAGGCTGCACGAGCCGGACGAAGTCCCCGTAGTGAAACAGCAAGCCCTTTTCATAAGCCTTGATCCGCGTCAGTCCTAACATGGTCGTATCACATCCTTTCGGCGTACATTTCGTATCTGCCACTTACCTATCGCGATCGGCCTACAGCAGACGACTATTCTCAAAACCACAAGTTGCAGGGTGATTCCCACGATCAGCCCCACGCTCGAAGCGGAGCCGAGCTTGAGACCTGCCCGCGGCCGCCTCGACCTTGCTCGGTGGCCATAACTTCAGGCCCCGAGAAAGGTGTCGACGGCGAGGCAAGTCGGTATCCACTCGACTGCTTGGCACCTTGCGCGGTGCCGACGACTCACTATGCGAACTTCGTACCTCGAAGGCGTTTTGCACACCCCGAGGCCTCGCATCCGCCGGCCGGCCAATCGCTGAATCACTCCCACAACCTGCTTCTCGGTGCGACTTCGCAGTCGCTCGGTCGGGACGGGATTTGAACCCGTGACACCACGGTCATCAGCCGTGTGCTCTGCCATTGAGCTACCCTTGGTCGTCTGAGCAGGAATCGAACCTGCATTCAGAAACCGATATCGCTTCCGATGCCGTTCACGGAACACGCCTCGTGCAAATCCAATGGATGCAAGGCGCGCCGCCGGCACAACATCGGCTCGACCCAAACTGTTTACTTCCCATGTGATCCGCTTGTCGTGGATTCTCGAATCCATCGTTCCAATCCTGTCTAGGCGACGGCCACGATTACGCTGCCATTCGCTTGACGCTCCGTTTCGATCCGCACGTCGAGAAACTTGCCAATCAGCTCGATGTGCGTTTCCGAGTGACGCGATAGTCCGGTCGATCGGAATGAGCCCGACTTCGCCAAAGACATCGGGAGCATCAACTGATCCGTGAGATACTTACCCACCGGGGCGTCCGTCTTGAGGTACTGCTGGCACTGCTGAATCGCATGCGTGGCAACAGCCTCCGCGGACCGGTTGCGTTCGCCGAATCCCGTAAACACTTCCGTCACGTTCTCGTGCTCCAACTCGATCGTCACAACGTTGCCGGGGCCTACCGGGTGCTCGACCTCGACAATCTCCGTTTCACAGTCATCCCATCCGAGGCGTTTTCCGATCACTCGGATTTCACGCTCGGCGATGTGTCGGGGGAGACTCGACACGACCGCCCGCCCGAGCCGCCGTCTCCGGTCCCCGCGTTCCAACACGCTTATTCCGCGTAGGGACTCCGCCGGCGTAACCTCCGCGACGATGCGTCCACCGCCCGCGGGATAGAAGCCCGGTCTCTCCAATGCGACCTCTACGCGCGGACCCATCCGATTCAGGAGCGGAACATACGCCCGCTCCAGGAAGTCAAAGGGTGGCGCAAACGGATTATGCGTGCCGCCCTCGAGCACAATCCTGCTCGGCTCCCGCGCAAGGACGAGGGGCAGCAGTATTGTCTGAAGCACCAGCGTGGTGCTGCCCGCGGTTCCGATGCTG
>JAPULP010000156.1 GCA_027294815.1 Gemmatimonadota bacterium
ACGTCGCGCCCCGCCATGGCGCTACGATGACACGGCCAACCGTTCGCACACAAGGTGGATCGCCAGCGCCTCACCTGGTGTCGGCGCGACCGGGACACGATACCTATAGCGCTGCAATGCGTTTCGGACCAACTCACCCACCGATTCTTCGTCCTCGACGACGAGGATCATCTCCGAGCCGAGGCTGAGCGAGGGAAATTACGGGAGGGACCCCAATGAGCGGCCAGGACTCGACAGACACATTTGACGTGTGTATCCTACAGACTCACGCGATGACAAAACACCTCAAGATCACGCTGCCGGAACGCACTGTGCCGCTCATGGATCGCGTCGCCGGGAAGGGCCGACGGAGCAGCCTCATTGACCGGGCCGTCCGACGGTACTAGGAGGAAGAGACGCGCGGGAACAGTCGGACGCAGCTGGCTGAGAGCTCCCGGGCGAACGCGGCTTTCGACCTGAAGCTCGCCGAAGAATGGTTCCCGCTCGAACAAGAGGTATGACGGCGCGATCACCGTCATGAGCGCTGATGCTCAGCCTTGGACTTCTGGAGAGTTGACTTCGTGCTCGGTGACCGGCCGATCCGGAGGCAGGGGCGAACGGGCGGGGCGGTTGGCTCCACGAGACCGTAATCCGCCGTTACGAAACAGACCACGTGCCAGGGGGGACTCGGGGCGAAAAGGTGCCGTAAGTTGTTTCGGCTACAAGGCCTAACCGGTTGGCACACTCGTTGCTGAGTCAGGTCCTGAACGGAATGCCAAGCGTAGGTCAAGCATGAACATGAACTTGAAGGCTAACCCATTCGCCCGCCGATGCCCCGCTGCAGGCCGCACACCCTTCGGCCGCGTCAAGGGGCAGGCCGGCATGTCGTTGGTGGAACTCATGATCGCCATTGGCGTGTTGATGGGCCTCATGGGCTTGGTTTTCCAATCGTTCGCCTCCCTGGGCCAGAGCACGTCGCAACAATTCGCGCAATCCTACGCCACGGCCACGGTGCGAGGGGCCATGGAACTCCTGGCACTGTCACTGCGAAACGATTTTGTGCACTTCAATTCCGTTGTAGGCACGCCTCTGGGAGTCAATTTCGACCTGAATGGCGATCCCGTCGTGAGGGACGGCCTTCTCTATTACTTCGACCGCAACCACACCGCGCAGATCTACAAGGCAGGTGCCGGCGGGGAGGTCCTGACGACAGGCTTGGATGATGAGAACGGGGACGGCTTGGCCGACGTGATCGGCGTCGGTCTAGTTCGCCAAGACTTGAATAGCGATGGCGTTCAAGATTTCATCGATTTGAACAACGATGGTCTGCCGGACGATGTGGACGGCGATGGAAACCCCGACCCGTTGTGGACGTTGACCCGCGTGCAGTTCGACAGCATCGGCGAGGTCACCGATGCGGACTTGTGGCGCGACGGCGCGATCCTGGCTACGAACCTGTACATTCGCAGGCTGGATCCCGAGGGCCCGCTCTCCGGGCCCAATGTCGACACGTTTCAATTCTCAGCGCACTCACCGCTTGCTATGTTGTACGACACCGCCGCGTTTGGCGGGAACGTAGACGGCACCGTCGACGAACCTGAACTCGGCAGGATGCACACCCCGAACGGCATCATCGATAAAACAAACGAAATAGCGGCGATTGATTCAATTACGATCACGCTGCACGTCGCCGAAGTCGCCATCATCGGCAGTAGCCGGAGAGTGGTACGCGGGGATATTTCAAGCGACCTGATCACGCCCAGGACCTTGGGGCTCATGAGGTCCAACGGGATAGTCGGCGTTCCTGATCCGACGCAGGCCGTGAATGTCGATTAGGAGGAGCGCATGAACGCATTCCGCGCGAGCGGCGGCCGACCTCACGTCCGTCAGGGAGGGGACCGCGGCTTTTTGCTTCTCGAAATCATGGTGAGCCTGGGCCTCGTGCTCATCGTCGCGGGGGGAACGGCTGCACTCTATGGGGCGGTGGCGCGCGCCAACAACGTCGACCGGTTGAACGTGCAGCTGCTCAACAACGCCCGGGCAAAAATGGAACAGATTCAGTCCATTCCATACAGCCAGGTGGGAATAGTTGACTCTGGAACGGCCAGCGGGGCGGGATACTTCGTTCGCGATCCGTTCTATGAGCCGGTCTACGACGCCGCGAACGGCGACGTGTTGCTCTTCGATACGGTGACTCTGACGGACGGGACCCAGGTGACTCGGACTGTCACTGTTACCGCCGTCGATCACCCGGCAGATGGGACGGGAGTCGACGACGCAGACGGCGTCATAGACCCGAATACGGCAACGATTCTCGACTACAAGTTGTTGACCGTCACCGCGAGCGCGACACGGAACCAGTTGCCAACCCTTCAACAAACGCTCACGACGATCCTTCAAGGGGTCCTCCCCGTTGAGATCGAGGGCGCGACTGGAAAGGATGCAACGGATCCACCCAAGAAGATCAAAAAGGTCAAGAACACGCCGGCACCGCCCCCACCAGCGCCGCCCGCGGGCTGTGAGGTGGCCGACCCACCAGCAGGGAAGAAGCCGGGCAAGAAGGGGACATCCCCACAGTCCGATTGTTGAGCGCGACTCAGGATTTGCCAGACGAGAACGTCCTCGAACAGGAGATAGCGATGGAGATGACGATAGTCCACACGCCGCAGCAGACAGGCAGGCCCGGACGGCATGCGGAGGCCGGAGTCGCCCTCGTGTCGGTCCTCCTGCTGAGCGTGATAGCCCTGGCCTTAACGGGTGCTCTGAGCACTGTGATGCTGACCGGGATGCGAGGGACGAGTTTCGCGCGTTCGTCTGAGGTCACCTATGGCATCGCTCAAGCGGGAGTGAGGGCGACGATCTTTCAGATTGAAGCGGCCACAAATCCGATTGCCGCCGAGACCCCCATGGGTCTCGAAACGTACCTCACCACCGCCTTGGGCGCCGCCGGCACGGGCACTCCGCGCCCGGGGACCGCGCAGTTTGCCGGAACGCTCCCCAACGGCAGCTACACGGTCACGCTTTCAGATCCAACCGCCGGGGACAACATGTTGACGCTGAGCTCGGTCGGCACCGATCAGCTGACCGGTCGGACCAGGACCCTTGTCGCGATGCTGAGATCCGAGCCGGTCGAGGCGTTGAACTATGCGATGTTTGGCAACAAGATTGAGTTCCATAATCACATCAAGGTGCCGTACGGCCTTGTGCTGAATACGTCGGTGTACTCGAACGGCACCATCCAGATCGACCGGGCCGTCAGCATCATCGGCCCCACACAGGCCGTCAATGCGATCTTGCCCAATACGGGTCCAGCTTCAGGCACCACCTCGCTCCCGAATACGGTGTTGTCTCCCGCCGGCGAGCAAGGCGACCCGGATCCGATGACAAGCGTTCCCGAAGCCCAGGTCGTACAGGTGATCCCGGAGCCGAAGGTTCAGCCCTTTCCGACCTTGGATTTTAAGGCAGCGCACGACGCGGCCATCGCAGCCGACCGACAGATCACCGCGACCGCCCTGACCACTCTGATCAGCAACGCTCGAACGTACGCCGCCAGCCTGGTCATTCCGGGCGGCGACTCTTCGGTGACCGCCATGCTTCCTGCCGGCTCGTATCCTGGGAGCGTCTCGGCAGCCAGCATTCCCATCCGGGTCATTCATTACAGGCAAATAGGCACCGTGACGCCGGTCCGAAGCATCGCCGTTCCAAACGGGACGAATCCGGACGCGAGTGTTCCGCTCGGCTCGCCGGATGGGACCAGCACTGCCGCCGATGGCACCAGCCTCTACGAAATCCAATTCGTTGGGGATCCGCTTGCGGATACCCTGCTGTACGTGTTGAGTTCTCTGACCCTGCAAGAGCCGACGACCACGCTCCTGCAGTTCCAGGGTTCGCTCGTCGTCAACGGCGCCGTCACGATTCACGCCCCTACGGAGTTCCTGGCTTGGCACAATCGCACCGGTCCCAAATTCGTACCGCTCGGCCAGACCCTGTACGGTCCGGTCGCCACGACACTGGCGCAGGCCGCGGCCGGTCAACCGTACGACGTCATTTACTCGAACTGGCCGGCGATCGCCGCAAATGGAAAAGTCAAGGTCGACAGTTCGGGAGCCGGTTTGGGCGGCCCCGTGCACATCGAGGGCGGGGTGTACACACCCGCGGAGAGTCATTTCCACAAGTCCGACCCCTATGAGTCCTCGTATGCCGTGGGGAGCGAGATCGCCGATACGATCCACAACTGCCAGTGGTTCTCGTTCGCCTACGACCCGCGGGCGCAGTTGACGATCGGGCTTTACAGCAAGGCCGCCGGGCGAGTGCAGCTGCAGGTGATTCGATGGGAGGATCGCTTCTAGAG
>JAPULP010000157.1 GCA_027294815.1 Gemmatimonadota bacterium
TCGATGAGGCGCGGGACGCGATACGAGCGGCGGAGCGGCGGGAAGAGTAACACGGCAGGCGCGGCTGTTAGGAACGCGGACCCTGTTATCTCGGTGGCGGCGAGTAGCAAGCTGGACGGGTTCGCCGTATCTTCACGGCCCTGACGCCACGCGGGACCCGCACATGTAAGGAGGCCCATGCGCTATCGTCCGATATCTGCTGCGCTCGCCGTCGCGGCAGCGCTTCTCGTCGCCCCGTCCACATCTTCGCCACAGGAGACGGCCGCCGAGCGCGTGCGCCGCATCCTCTCCGAGGTCCCGCTCATTGACGGGCACAACGATCTGCCCGCGAGGATCCGTGGCATCAAGACGTCGGAAGGGGACGTGGGGCTGTACGATCTGCGGAGTCGTACCGAAGGAGATACGGATCTGCTGCGGCTGCGCCAGGGCATGGTCGGCGCGCAGTTCTGGTCGGTCCACGTCAACTTCCAGCACCCGCGACCCGCCATGCAGCAGCTCGAGCAGATCGACATTGCGCACCGCATCATCGCCGCGTACCCCGACGAGCTCGAGTTCGCCGGGAGCGCGTCGGACATCGAGCGCGTATTCGCCTCGGGCAAGATCGCGTCGCTCCTTGGCATCGAGGGAGGGCACGTCATCGAGAACTCGCTCGGGGCGCTGCGCGCGTTCTACCAAATGGGCGTCCGCTACATGGGCCTCACGCACTGGGGAAACACCGACTGGGCGGACTCGGGCACGGACGATGTTGTTTGGAATGGCCTCTCTCCCTTCGGTGAGGAAGTCGTCCGCGAGATGAACCGTCTGGGGATGATCGTGGATCTTTCCCACGTCTCCCCGGCGACGATGAGCGACGCGCTCAACGTGACCGAGGCTCCGGTAATCTTCTCCCACGCCGCCGCGCGGGCGCTCGCCGATCACCTGCGCAACGTTCCCGACTCGATCCTCGTGCGGTTGCGCGAGAACGGCGGTGTGCTCATGCAGATCTTCTATCCAGGGCACCTCGACTTGAGCGGCGAAGCGACGATCTCGGACGTCGTCGACCACATCGAGCACATTCGCGACGTCGCCGGCATCGACCACGTCGGCATCGGCTCCGACTTTGACGGGATCGGGAGCTACGTCGACGGGCTCGCGGACGTCTCCACGTATCCGGCCCTCTTCATCCAGCTCGTCCGACGTGGCTGGTCCGACGACGACTTGCGCAAGCTCGCCGGGGAGAACCTTCTCCGCGTCATGCGCCAGGTGGAGTCCGTGGCGCGACGCCTCCAGCGAGAGCGACCCCCATCGACGAGGATGATCAACCCGGAAGAGTTGCGGCCAGTGGAGCGAATTGAGGTCGAGGTCGCCGAGGACATCCTCGAGACGTACGCCGGAGAATACGCGCTCTCGTCTGCCGTTTCCGTGGTCGTGACCCTGGAGGGCGGCGCATTGTTCGTGCAGGCCACCGGAGAGGAGAAATACCCTGTCTTCGCGGAGTCGGATACGACGTTCTTCCTGAGGGTGTTCGACGCTCAAATTTCGTTCACCAAGGACGATTCTGGTGAAGTGACCGGGATAATCCTACACCAGAACGGGAGGAACCAACCGGGACGCAAGGTGAGATAGCAGTGAACCGACCGTGGCGATCCAGCGTCCGGGGTGCTCCCCTCGTCCAGACGTACAAGCGTCCGGGCATGCGGCTTGGAGCGTTGGCTCGCGAGGCCAATGGATCGTAACAAACGTTTGTGACAATTCACGACTGAACGCAAAGAACCCCACAGCGTCTATGTCGCTGCGGGGTTTTTACTTACCTATACGCCAGGCGGGATTCGAACCCACGACCTTTGGCGACCGCGCGCCCGCGGACTCCGGTGAAAACAGCGGTGGGGGCCGGCGGCGAGGGGACCTTCAGTGGTCGCTCACCTTCGGCCCGAAACTGCCGCACTCCGGACACCGGTACTGCGTCTGCGCCACCAACTCCACCCCACCGGAATAAAGGAAAGACCGTCCGCAGTATCCACCGCAGTACGAGGGGGCACGGGCGAGTGCACCGTACCTATGTGGGAAGGTCAGAACGCGGCGAGAGCGGGGGTACTCTGGATTCACTGGCGGCGATCTTGACGCCGTTGGGCGTCTCTCTATCTGAGTTCTTCAGACCCTTCAGGCAGGTGGTCAGGCCGAAGACGCCGAGGCGGCGTTCGTGCGCGCAAAGAACTTTGAGGCGCTTCACGAGCTGTACCTCTCTGACGACGCGACGGTCCACGTGCAAAACGTCGCTCCTCAACGACGTCAGTTACTGGGCACGACATGTACTCGTCCGACGGCAGTGGGGTGACGCGCGCAGGAATATTGATACGTCCCCGGTGGCACATCGGCGAACGACACTTGATAAACTTCACCCTCATCCGCGATGAGTGCGCCGGTCAACCCTTGATTGTCCGGCATGCCTTTCATGAGCGCAGCGAGTGACTCTCGGTCGTGATCACCAGAGCGGAAAACCACCCGGTGCGGTCCGGCGCTTCGGTTGTGAAAGCGAATCACTTCGCCGCTCCGAATGGCGGTGACCGCGGGCCAGGCGCGACGACGTCGGTCAGCGAACGCTTCGAAATAGATATCGTTTCGGTCCGGACCGGTGGCAAGGTTGGCGTACGTCTCCGACGCGGCGATGCGGACTCGCTCCTCCGGATCGTTTGTCGCTTCCCGCAAAGCCTCCCACGCCACACTCCGGTCATGCCCCATCATGCCGAGCCAGATGGCCGCAGCACGCCTCACCTCCGGCATATCGTTCCGCAAGGCTACGGATAGAGCGTTGGCACCACGCTCCTCACCGATCGAGGTGGCTTTAGCGTTTCCGCCGATCATGGTGACGACGTACACGCGAACCGTTTCCGGCTGGGTCTCGAGCGCCTGCATCAAAGTGGGCAGCGCCGGCTCCCCGACGGTGGTGATAACGTAGACGATGCGCCGACGGTGATCTAAGTCTGGGTCGTTCAACTCCGCGCTCAGTGCTTGCAATGTGGGCGCGCCGATTTGTGTCAGTGCATTCACGGCAGCCGCACGGATTCGGTTCCGCCAAACGGGCTCGCTCGTGTCTTTCAGTAACCCAATCAGCGCAGGTATCGCCCGATACGCCGAGCTCTCCATGTTGATGAGTGCTGAGAGGGCGGCGATGCGCGCGTCCTGACTATCGGAATCCAGACGGGCAATCAGGGAATCAACCGCGGTATCCACGATGGACGCACGTCGCATTGCGGCGGCAGCGCGCTTACGAGTCTGCCCATCCGCGTCGGTCAACGCCAGCTGAAGCAACGTCGGGAGCGCTGCTTCACCGATCGCAGCCAGCGCGCCAAACGCGCCGTCGCGCACCGCCGGATCAGCGATCAGTCGCTTAAGCGTCGGAATGGCAGCCGCAGCACTTGGACCGAGTGCTTGAATGGCGGTAATCGCCCGGCGTCGCGCCGCCACACTGTTATCCGCTAGGTGCTCGATCCAATACGAAGGTGGTTGTCCTTGGAATCGAGCTGTCTCCGGCGCCACCGTAGCTTCCGGCGCGGGTGTGCTGCCGCCACAGGCACCGTTCAAGAGCAAGACAAGCGCAGCTACGTGCCGTTTCATGAGTGTGTCTCCACGCGATTATAAGTCGGCGGCCTAACGACACTGCATTTGAGCTGCAAACAAATCGCCCACCGGGCGAGCCGCTCCTTGAAGGTAACGATGTGGCTTCGCGGCGCTCATATCAACGCCTTCCTTCAAAGCGCGCGTGTTTGGGATCGACGCCCAGGCCAGCGCGGACAGTGACGTCGTCGGTCCAAAAGGCCGTGACATCGTCGAACGCCCCTGCCGCGATCGCTCGGTTCTGCGATATGCGTGCTGTCCTGATCTCTAGTTCGTCGGAGGACGGTTGTGGGGGTTGCGGAGCGGAGGTGGCGCATCCTACGGCACTCATGACGAGCACGCAAACCAGTAACGACAGGAAGTCTCGCGTCACTTAGTTTGGTTCATGGGTTGCCGCCTAACGACTACGCCAATGACCCACGAGCGGTCCGGCCCGCCAGCCGCGCGTATTGGCGAACGTGTTCATATCAACGCCAGCCGCTCCTATCAACCGCTTCCTTATCATGCGTGGCCCACTCGACAAGACCATTCGCTTGTTAGCCAGCAGACGTTATCTATTTTTGTTCCACCGGAATACGTAGTATTCAATCTTGCTGGGTGCTACGATACCTGGTTGAACGAAACCGGAGGTCACGTGGCCCCCAGTCGCACGGCCAAGCTGGTGGAGGTCCACCTTGGAAACGACGCGGGCAACAATGCGAAGGGCGCCTTCTCGATCCTCAATCAGGAGAAACTGCCGTCGCGTGGCTGGCACGGTTTGCACTGTGGAGTCGGCTTCGAGGAAGCTCTTAACACGAGCGCTCGCGGAATCGAGCGAAGCACGGGCCAGAAGCAGAAGCGAATCCGTCTGCGCAGCAACGGGGGCTGCGCACACCAACGCGACCACAGTAGCTGCGGCGATGGTAAGCAAATGTCTTCGCATATACCCTCCCTGAGACCTTAGGAAGAAAGCCACCCACTCCTACGCGAATAAAGCGCGTTATCTAGGCGAACCATTCTTCCAAATAGCCAGTTACGCCTCGTCC
>JAPULP010000158.1 GCA_027294815.1 Gemmatimonadota bacterium
CAGAGAGCGGCGAGAGCGCCGAGACACAATGGGGCGAACGAACAGACAGAGTAATCTCTGCGATCTTAGCGGTCTCTGCGGTGATACTGTGCAAGATCGTCACGGTGAGACGTCGTCCAAGTGCAACCGCGGTGAAACCGGGTTTCCGGTCCGCACCGTGCAAGAGGTCACTAGAAGGAGGACACAATGCGTTGGAATGCACATAAAGCACTATGTTACAATGGTTTACGTGTTGTCGGCTTAACCGTTTTCCTGGCGGCCCCACCCAGTATGGCCTGGGCCCAGGAACCGGCGCGCCCGATGCAATCGACGGCCGCCGATCGGCGGGAAGTCACCATCACCGTCTACAACCAGAACTTCGGATTGGTGCGTGAGGTCCGGGATCTGAGGCTTGGCCGCGGGCGGGTGGCGCTGGATTTCGGCGACGTAGCATCCCAAATTCAGCCGGAGACGGTCCACATTCGTGCGCTCGGTGGGGACGCGCTCAGCATCCTCGAGCAAAACTATCGTTACGACCTGCTGAATCCGCAAAAACTTCTCGAGAAGTACGTCGGCCGCATGGTGAAGGTCTACCGATACAACTCCGCCACGGGACAAGAGCAGGAGTACGATGCGGAGGTGCTTTCGGTGAACCAGGGGACGATCTTGAGAATTGGTAACGAGATCACCTACGGTTTCCCAGGACGGCTCTCGTTTCCCGAGATACCCGACAACCTGATTGCCAAGCCGACGTTGGTCTGGTTGCTCGACAGCCGTGAAGCTCGGCAAGACGTGCAGGTGTCGTACCTGACCCACGGCCTCAACTGGAAGTCCGATTACGTCATGGTGCTCAACGAGGACGACTCGCTTGCTGACATTACGGGTTGGGTCACGCTGACCAACCAGAGCGGAACCTCGTTTGAGAACGTCCGGCTCAAGCTGGTGGCCGGCGACGTCCAGCGCGTGACGCCCGGGGTCCGCCGGCGCATGCAGATGGACGCGCTGAAGGCGGTGATGGCGGAGCAACAGTTTCAGGAAGAAAGTTTCTTCGAGTATCACCTCTATACGTTGCAGCGTCCCACGAACTTGCTGCAAAACGAGCAAAAACAAGTCACACTCCTCGAGGGGTCGGATATCGGGATCAACAAGCGGCTGATCTTCTACGGGGCGGCACAGTACTATCGCGGAGCCTACGGACACGTGGTTTCCAATCAAAAAGTCGGCGTGTACCTCGATTTTGACAACACGAAAGAGAACAATCTTGGCGTCCCTCTCCCTCAGGGAATCGTGCGCGTCTACAAAGCGGACGCGACCGGCGCGCAGCAGTTCATCGGTGAGGATCGCATCGATCATACACCTCGCGGCGAGCGTATCCGGATCAAAATGGGAGAGGCCTTCGACGTGGTTGGAGACCGTCGCCAAATGGACTTCGATGTGATCAGCTCGTGCGTGTCCGAAAGCGTGTGGGAAGTGACTATTCGTAACCACAAGGACGAAGCGGCCGAGATCGAGGTGGTAGAGCCGGTTGGCGGTGATTGGGATCTCATCTCCTCCAGCCACGAGGCAGAGCGACTGGATGCTCATACGTTTCGATACACGGTGACGGTTCCAGCTCGTGACCAAGTGACGATCGACTATCGGGTCCGCGTGAGGTGGTGTTAGCCCCGCGCACTTCCCCCCCGCGGGTGGTAGGTTGTAGGGTGTGGGGTGTAGTTAGCCCCAGAGGGCACAGAGAAGTTGGTCTGTGACCCCTAGGTCCCTCTGTGATCTCTGTGGCTAACAGCGCCAAACCAAGGTCTTCCCCAATTGAGACATGGGCTCTGATCCCAACATCGACAAGTTGATGGCCGAATTTCGCGAGGGCGGTGTGCGAGCGCTCGCGAAGACGATCTCGATGGTCGAGAACGGACAAGCCGGCTTCGAGGAGATCCTCTCGCTGCTGCATCCGGCTGTGGGATCGGCCCATCGTATCGGCATTACGGGTCCACCCGGCGTCGGAAAATCCACGCTGGTCCAGGGACTGGCACGACATTACCGGGAGTCGGATAACACCGTCGCGGTCGTGGCCGTGGATCCGACGAGCCCCTTCACGGGGGGCGCGTTGCTCGGCGATCGCATACGCATGGAATCGATTGCGCTGGACGATGGCGTGTTCATGCGTTCCATGGCGACGCGTGGCGCATCAGGGGGATTGGCGATCACGACGCGAGAGGTGTGCGACGTACTCGACGCATTCGGATTCGACCGGATTCTCATCGAAACGGTCGGCACCGGGCAATCCGAACTCGCCATCACAGGGACGGCCGACACCACGGTGTTGGTCTTGGTACCTGAGTCGGGTGACGGCGTGCAAGTGTTGAAGGCCGGTGTGATGGAGATCGCCGATGTGTACGTCGTGAACAAGTCGGACCGGCCCGGGGCCGATCACCTCATGAGGGAAATACAGGACATGTTGGCCATCAGAGCCGAAGCTCCCGGTTTGCCACACCAAGCGACCGGCGATAACTGGAACCCGCCGGTGATCCGGACGGTTGCGATTGAGGGCGAGGGCGTTGGTGAGCTTGCGGACACGTTGGAGCAGCACGCCACTGCTATGCGGACGAGCGGGGCCCTGGATCGACGGCGCAGCGAGCGACTCAGGAAGCACACACGAGAGGTGGTGAACCGTTTTCTCGAGCGGCACATCTGGCAAGTTTCGAATGGACAGCAGCGGCTGGAAGACGGATTGACTCGCGTGAGTTCCGGGGAGATGAGCCCGTATCAGCTTGCCGAAGAGATTGTCGACGCAGCACTCAGAGCGCGCGGCAGTTGAGTGCGGCCAACTTGTCTGCCCATTGAGCCAGGACTAGCTTCCCCGCACGATGGAAAACACCGCGAAATCGGGCCTCATTGGCTCACCTCCACGCCCGATTCGGGTTCTCGTTGCCAAACCGGGTCTCGACGGCCACGACAGGGGCGCGAAAGTCGTGGCGACTGCATTGCGTGACGCCGGGATGGAAGTGATTTATACGGGTTTGCACCAGACACCGGAGATGATTACCGAAGCCGCGGTTCAAGAGGATGTGGACATCGTCGGTCTCTCCATCCTGTCTGGGGCCCATCTGACTCTGGTTCCACGCATCCGCGAGCTGCTACGGGAAAAGGGGCGGGACGACGCCCTGCTCGTCATCGGAGGGATCATTCCTCCGGAGGATGTCGAGCAGCTCGAAAGCCAGGGTGTCGCCAAACTCTTCGGTCCGGGAACGTCGACTCACGATATCGTCGACTACATCACCGCCTGGGCGCAACGGGCATCCGAGTGACCGGCTCGTCCACGTCGAACTCGAATCGCCTGCGTGAGCTGACGGACGAGTATCTCGAGCTGGCCATTCGTCTACGACAGGGCGGCGGCGCCGCCAAAATCGACAAGCAACACAAGCAAGGCAAGCTCACGGCGCGCGAACGCGTCGCAAAGCTGAGCGATCCGGACAGTCCTTCTCTCGAAATCGGTTTGCTCGTGGCGTACGACAGGTACGACGGTGCAGCGCCTGCCGCCGGGGTGGTGACTGTGCTGGGAACCGTGCAGAATCGACCCGTGGTCATTGTGGCGAACGACGCGACGGTCAAAGCCGGGTCGTGGTGGCCCGAGACCATCAAGAAAATCCTGCGCGCCCAAGAAATCGCCATGCGGCAGCGAATCCCGATCGTCTATTTGGTGGACTCGGCCGGCGTCAATCTTCCCTATCAGGGTGGCGTGTTTCCTGGTCAATACGGTGCGGCGCGGATTTTCTATTACAACTCCATCATGCGGCGGTACCTTCACGTACCTCAGATCAGCGCCGTGATGGGTCAGTGCATTGCCGGCGGAGCATACCTCCCAGCCTTATCCGACGTGATCTTCATGGTCGAGGGAACGTCGTTCATGGGACTCGGAGGTCCCAATCTCGTGAAGGGCGCAACAGGTCAGGATGTCGACGGAGAGGTTTTGGGTGGAGCGCGTACCCACACGGTCACGAGTCATGTGGCGCACTATCGGGCCGAGAACGACGACGATTGCATCGAGCAGATTCGTGCGTACGTCGATCGACTTCCTTCGCACAATGCGCGGGAGCACCGTTCCAGCGCCGGCGACTACCAGCCGGGAAGTCCTGCGTCGAAGCTGTACGAGCTCCTGCCGCGAGATCACCGCATGGCCTACGACATGCGAGAGGTGTTGGCGTGCATCATCGACGAGGGACGATTCGAGGAATTCCAGCCGGATATTGCGGGTGAAATGCTGTGTGGCCACTGCACCATCGAAGGCTATCAAGTTGCCGTGATTGCCAACCAACGCGGCATCGTAAAGGATCCATCGGGAGGAGTGCCTCGGTTTGGCGGCATCGTGTACACCGAAAGCGCAGAAAAGGTGGCGTATTTCATCGAGACCGCCAGCCGGCAGGGCATCCCCCTGTTATTCGTGCAGGACGTGAGCGGGTTCATGGTTGGGCCCGAAGCCGAACACTCCGGCATCATCCGCTCGGGCGCGCGTTTTGTCGAGGCGATGGCGACGGCCGTCGTGCCGAAGATCGTGCTGACCGTAAACCATGCGTCCGGTGCGGGGTACTACGCCATGGCCGGCCAGGGATTCGACCCGGACTTTGTCCTCTCGTGGCCGACCGGTCGCATGGGCGTCATGGAGGGGGAATCGGCGGTGACGGCGGTTTTCGGGGGAAAACTGGACGATCCCGAATCGGCCGAGGCCGTAGACAAGATGCGCGAAGACTACGAGCATCAGCTCGATGCGAAATTTGCGGGTGCTCGCGGCTTCGTCGATGCGATCGTCACCCCCGAAGAGACGAGAGATGCGCTCGCGTTGACCCTCCGCGCCGCGACGCAATACGACGGCCCCCATCTGGGGGCGTTTGTCCTTCCACCTTTAGATGCACGGCAGCGATGAAGATGAGAACGAACACTTCCG
>JAPULP010000159.1 GCA_027294815.1 Gemmatimonadota bacterium
GTCCAGGACCAGATCGGCTTCGGGTTGTGGAAAGTCACTCCGGGCGTTCGGTTCGAGACGATCAATTTTACGCGCACCGATTATCGGACCGACGATCCCGATCGCACCGCTCCCGATCGCGTGCGTGAGATGAACGTGAAGGTGTTGATACCGGGAGTCGGTGTGAGCTACGCGCTGCGCGACGATCTGCGGCTCTTCGGCGGTGTCCACCGTGGGTTCAGTCCGCCAGGTCCCGGCGCGGATCAAGAAACCAATGTCGAGTTGAGCGTAAACTACGAACTCGGCGCACGGTACCATAACGGTGAGATGAATGCCCAAATCGTAGGTTTCTTGAACAACTACAGCAACATCCTCGGGGCCGCCACACTGGCCACGGGCGGGAGCGGTGTAGGGAACCAGTTCAATGGCGGGGCAGTGGACGCCTCCGGTATAGAGGCATCGGTGCAATATGCCCCGCTCGCCTTGAGGGGAGCGAATTTTACGGTACCGTGGGGTCTGACGTTCACTTACACGAAAGCGGAGTTCCAGACCTCGTTCGACAGCGATTTTGAGTCGTGGGGATCGGTCGAGAAGGGTGACCGGGTGCCATACATACCCACCACGCAACTCAGCGCTTGGATCGGAGTCGAGCATAGGCGCTGGTCGGTCACGGCAGGTGCGAACTATTCGGGGGCGATGCGTACCGTTGCCGGTCAGGGGGCGGTGCGGGAAGATCAGAGCACGGATGCATTTGCCGTGTTGAATGTGTCGGCGGAATACCGGCTTCGCCCGTGGAGTTCCCTGTACCTGACGGTGCAGAACCTCACCGGCGAGTCATATGTCGTGGCTAGGCGGCCTGCGGGCGCCAGGCCCGGACTGCCGCGGACAATTCTTGGCGGTGTCAGAATTCGACGATAGCTGCCGCGGGAGAACGTGCAAGTCGCACTTGCTGCGCTGCTGCTGTCACGGCTCGCGTTGCCGGTTGGCGATTTTTGCGCGTTCTCTTTCGATCCGCCGCAGCGACCGTTCCCATTGGTCTGACCGCACGCCGTCGGACTCCACCGTGAACGGTTCCAACATCGCGATGCCGTTTTCGAACAGGTAAATGGCCGCTGCTGTCTCCCGTTGGGATACCCTGTGTTGATTCCACAGGGGGGTGATGGGGAGGATGGCGATCGGCCGGAAGAGCCGGTTGCGGCTGATGATAACCAACCGCTCGGGATCGAACACGGCTTGGTCCTGCATTCCGAAGACGGTGACGAGGAACGCTACAGGCTCGGTCACACCGAAACGCTCGACGGACTGTCGTATTTCGTCGCCGCTGGCTTCCCGCAGCGAGCGCAGGGCGCTGTATGAGTCCGGTGCGAGCAAGCGGAGAATCAGTTCGTCTAGGGGCATGATGCGGAACTGCACGTTCCCCAAGTCCATGCGTACCGCAATGTCTGCCTGACGCAGTGATCCCAAGCCGGCCGGCGGCAAACCTTCGTCCTGCGATGTGGTATCCTGAGCGCCTGCGTGTTGGGCTGCAAAGGGCAGCGTACCGGCGGTGAATGCGACCAGCCACGCCCACTTCAGAGGCCTCACCATCAACTCCGCACCTCGGTGGCGAGAGCCAGTATCGCTTCCTGCAGGTCGTCGATGCCCTCCTTGGTTACGGCGCTGGTCATCACGGCTTGGTCTTCTGGAAGTCCGATCTCCCCTAGGATGCTGCGCATCCGTTCCGAGCGCTTGGCACGAGTGAGCTTGTCGCCCTTGGTGATCGCCACCAGCACCGGAATTTCCCACCCGGCCAGCCGGTCGCCCAACGCGAGATCCGCGGCAGATGGGTTACGTCTGACGTCGAGCAGCCACACCAGTCCGGCAAGCGATTCTCGGGTTCGCAAGTACGTCTCTATCAGCTTGGCAAATCGGCTTCGCTCCGACTTCGAAACTCGAGCGTACCCATATCCCGGAAGGTCCACCAAGTATAGCCGCTCACCGATTCGGTAAACGTTGCATTCCCGTGTCTTGCCGGGACTCTTACTGATTCGGGCGATGGCCTTTCGTCCTACGATGGCGTTTATCAGCGAGGACTTGCCGACGTTCGATCGGCCCAGAAACGCAACTTCCGGGAGGGATGGCTCGACTTGAAAATCGGCTGTTGGAAAACTGCCGATAAAGGCGACTGGGTTCAGGCTTCCTTCCTGGTCGGCCGTTCTGTCACGACCAACGGTGGCCGCTCCTCGGTAATGCATTCTTTCGTAATCACGACTTCCCGAACATCATCCCGATTCGGGAGGTCGAACATGATGTTGGTCATCGTTTTCTCGAGGATGGCACGGAGTCCGCGTGCGCCGGTACCGCGCTTCACGGCCCGCTCGGCGACGGCGCGCAACGCCTCTGGGTCGAACGTGAGGCCGACCCCCTCCAGGTTGAACAGTTTCTTGTACTGCTTCGTCAAAGCGTTCTTTGGTTCCAGTAGGATCTTGATGAGGGATGACTCGTCGAGTTGCTCGAGCGGAACAGTGACTGGGAGACGTCCTACCAGCTCCGGAATGAGCCCATAACGCAGCAAGTCGTCAGGCTCCACCTCTTGGTATGGGTTGGCCTTTAGTTGCTCGACCTTGTCGTCGTCGATGTCCCCTTTGCCGAAGCCGATTTGTCGCCGGCCCGTACGCGCCTCGATGATTTTCTCCAGACCGTCGAACGCCCCGCCGCAGACGAACAAGATGTTCTTTGTGTCGATTTGGATATACTCTTGCTGCGGGTGCTTGCGCCCGCCCTGGGGGGGGACCGACGCAATAGTTCCTTCTAAGATCTTCAGCAGGGCCTGCTGCACGCCTTCGCCCGATACGTCGCGCGTGATGCTCGGATTTTCGCTCTTCCGTGCGACCTTGTCGATCTCGTCTATGTAGATGATCCCGTGTTCGCAGTCGCTGACGTTGAAGTCACCGGCCTGCAACAACCGAACCAAAATGTTC
>JAPULP010000016.1 GCA_027294815.1 Gemmatimonadota bacterium
GCCGCTCACGTTCAGCGTCGCAGGATCGTCACCAGTCGAAGGGTCTTCGTCCGGAAGAGGTGCTTCCTCCGGCGTCGTTCGGGGTGCCGGCTCCATCTCGGTGTCTTTTTCCGGCGGCGGCGGTGCTTCGGCAACGGTCTCGCGGCGCGGCGGACTCGGGGCGGGCCGTGGTTGCTCCGCCGGGCGTTGTACGACCTCCGGTGCCGGACGTACTTCGGGTTCCGGACGCGGCGCGGCAACGAGCCGGACATTGTAGACCGGCACCGTGGGAAGGGCTTGCGCGTTTGGGGCGGCAAAAAAGAAAACGGCCGCTGCCCCGTGGACCACGACTGTGGCCACGAAGGCCACCCGGCTTCCACCGGCATCCCTGCGCCGGCCCCTCAGGACGGGTTTCGACTCGTTCATCGCCCCAGCTCCTCTGCTTCGGTCACGATGCCAACATCTTCTACCCCTGCTGCCCGCATGGCGGCCAATACGCGCGCCACGACCCCCCAGGAAGCCCGTGCGTCGCCGCGAAAGTACACACCGTCGGGCTGCCTCGCGTCGACAATGGCCTTGAACGATCCTCTGAACTCATCGTACGTGAGAGGGTCTTCGTCGATGAATATGACGCCATCCTTGTCAACGGTGACCGTCAAGCCCTGTCGGGGCTGGATCGGTTGCGACTCCGTACGAGGCAGCTGCACATCGACGCCGCCCTGCATGATGGGTGCCGTGATCATGAAGATGATCAAGAGCACGAAGGCCACGTCCACCATCGACGTGACGTTGATCCCCGCCTCCAGCGGGAGTTCACCGCGCCCGTGCAGCCCTTCCCGCGTCATGGATCACACTCTCCCTTCACGTGCCAGCGTCCCAATAATTTCCTGCGCAAACCCTTCCATCTCGCCTGCAAACAAGCCGAGGCGATTGACCAACACGTTGTACGCGATCACGGCCGGAATCGCGACCGCCAAACCGAAGACGGTTGTGACCAGGGCAGCCGCCACGCCCGGCGCCACGGCCGCGATGTTCCCCTAGCCACCGGCGGCGATACCGAGGAAGGTCTGCATCACACCCAGCACCGTTCCCAGCAGGCCGAGTAACGGGCTCACCGATCCAATCGTCGCCAACCAGGGTATAAACCGCGCCATGAGGTCGCGTTCCGCACCCACCTCCTTGGCGAACATCATCCGCAACACCTCCAGCTGGGTCACCGTCAACGGCTCTTGCCCGCCATGGCCCGTGTGCTGCAAGGCACCCGGACGCAATTCTGAGAAGAAATTTACTCCTTCCTTCAACAATCGTCGGTATGGTGAAGCCGGCAACTTCATCACGGCGCGATAGGCGTCTTCCAAACGATTGGTTCGCTCCAACTCGGCAAAGAACTGGTCGGCCTGCTTCTTGACCCGACGGAACTGCCACCACTTCATCACGATGAGAAACCACGATACAACTGAGAAGAACGCCAACACGACCAGGACGATCTTGATGGAGGTACTCGAGGTCGTCACCATTTCCCAAGGCGTCGCGGGGAGAGCGCCCCCGATTTGTGCAAATATCATTGGTATGTTGCAATCCAATCGTAGGTGCGTTGGAGACCTTCGGCGAGGTCAACTTGCGGTGTCCAATCCCATTGCCTTGCCAGTTTGGCCGGATTCACCGCGCTTCGGGCGAGCTCTCCCGCCCTTGCCGGCGCGCGCGCGATCTGCAGGTTCGCCCCAACCACCGTAAGGAGCGTGCGAGCCAGGTCGTTCACGCTGGTTTCGATACCGGTTCCCACGTTGAACGCCAGGTCGTCGATCGAGGCAAACGCCCCAACCTCATGGTTGGCGGCGGCCACATTCGCTCGGGCGACATCTTCGACGTACACGTAGTCACGGGTTTGCGACCCGTCGCCGAATACCGTAAGAGAGTCTTTTTTCAAGATCTTGTTGCAAAAGATGGCCACCACCCCGGCCTCGCCGTGAGGGTTTTGTCGCGGCCCGTACACGTTGGCATATCGAAGCGAAACAACGTCCAGCCCGTGTAACCGAGCATACATCGCAAGGTAGTACTCCGAGGCCAGCTTGCTTACCCCATAGGGCGACACCGGCAACTTGAGCGCCTCTTCGGGATGGGGTAGCGCATCGCCCTCCCCGTAGACCACACCGCCGGAGGAAGCAAAAATCACCCGCCGTACGCCGCCGCCACGTGCACCCTCCAGCAGGTTGAGCAACCCCGCGATGTTCACGCGCTCGTCCATGAGCGGGTCGGACACCGAAACCCTCACATCCAATTGCGCGGCGTGATGGTTCAGCACGTCGAAGTCCCCATTCCGGAGAAGCTCCCGGGCCTCCGGATCGTTGACTCCACACTGGACGAAATCGGCTTCGCCGGGCACGTTCTCCCGGCGTCCCGACGAGAGATCGTCGAGCACGGTCACCGACCACCCTCGTGCCAAATAGGCGTCGGCCACATGCGACCCGATGAAGCCGGCCCCTCCGGTGACGAGGGCCCGCTCAGTCATGTGTTCTTGCGCGCCGTGTAATCAATCGTTCGTGAGTAGTGTTGCTGCGGGCAAATGATGGTTCTTCTCGGGATTCCGGAACATGCGATGAAGATACGGTCTTGGGCCCTTCCGTCCCACCCACGCTTAGTTTTTCCGCTTTGGACGTCGGAACGTCGTACCTTGGCACGCAGTGCGATCCACCCATCGACCGGGGTGGGTGGGGAAGAAACACATTGCGTTGCGGGGTGAAGGGGTCCGTGGTTTCCGTGGCCATTGGGATAGGTGGAGCGGGTTAAAACAAAACGGGGAACGGCCAATCCGCTCCCCGCCCAGTGAATTTCAGCGCCCCCACGCCAACCGGACAGCAGATCGCAAACGGCTGGCGGCTCGGCGGCGGGCGCGTGCGAAGCGGTCAGGACATCTTGCGTATCAATCGCACGACGGCACCAGGCTGCACCCCAACGCCCGTGAGTCCCGTGATCATCGCCGACGCGGATCGTGGGCGGACGTGCGTGACCTTGAGAACAGCCACGTGCGTCACAGGAAGCTCGACCCCCTCCTGTTCGACAATCACCTCGAACTCGTCGCCCGGTACGATCCCATCGACGCGTCCCCGGTCGACGAACACGACGTTCCAGAGACCGGCCACCCGGTGCAGATCGCGGATCTCAATGATGGACCCCCGCATCCCGTTTTCGATCGGCACGGGGTCCACTCCACCGCGGTCGCGGAACCGCTCGATCGGCAGCGCCACCTGGCCATCGGCCACTCGTTCAAACTGTGCTACGATTTCCGCCCGAAGTTCTCGACCGTCCACCGCTACCACCCGAGCGATGCCTGTTGGGACCACAACCCGTCCCCAGCCGGGCACGAGGCGCGAAAGCCGGGACAATACGAGGGAGTCCCCGACGTGATACGTGGCGGTCTCCGGGGCGCGCAAACTGATTTGCTCATAGATCCAGGCCGAGGAGCTGGCCCGTAGCGTGGCGAGCGTGGGCTGATCGGTAGCACCGAGTACTTCGGCCCAGGGGAATCGTTCATCCTCGGTCAAAAACCCCGAAGAATAGAACCGAAGGCGTCCGGATAGACGAACCGGCGGCTGGCGGTTGACCGTCAAACCCTGCCTCGACGCCTCGCCGGGTTGTCTGAACACGGTGCGTCCACCCCGAAAGAGGGGCGGTGGCGGTGGGGGCGGCGGCGGGGGCGGGGGCGGGAGCACTTCGGTCACCTGGTTCTCCACCTCCGGGTCCTCAACGTTGCGAAGTTGAATCGAATCGGTGACCGGAATCAGAACCGAATCGCCCACTTGCAACTGCTGGCCGGGATCCACCCGCATTGTGTCCGGTGGAACCAGACGCAACTCTTCTCCAGGAAAGATCCAATGAGGGTTTTCGACCACCAACGTGTTGAGACGGTAAATCTCAGGCCACAGGAACGGGTCGCCTAGATACAGCTGGGCCAACGTCCACAGCGTCTCGCCCTCACTGACGATGTGGACGCGCGGCTGCTGAAGCTGCTGCTGCTGGAGCTGGAGCTGCTGCTGCGGGAGCTGCTGGAGCTGCCGCTGCTGTCCCACCCTCGAGTCCTGGGCCGAAAGCGGAGCGGCAAGTTTTTCTCCAATGAAAATCCAATGGGGATCTTCGACCACCGACGTGTTGAGCCGGTAGATCTCAGGCCACAGGAAGGCGTCGCCCAAATACATCTGGGCCAACGACCACAGCGTTTCGCCATCACTGACGATATGGACGCGGAACTGCTGCAGCGGCGGCTGCTGAACCACCATCGAGTACTGGGCCGAAAGCGGAGCGGCCGCGGCTATGGCAGCCGCGGCGAGCAACGCTTCAGTACCCCTAGAACGGAAGATCGTCATCCTCCTCATCGAGCGCCTCCGGAAAGTCTTCAAACGATTCTGATCCCTTATCGGCCGATTGTGGCTGCCCAACGGCCGCGCCGGCCGGTTCCATCCCGGCCTCCGAGCTACCCCCACGGCCGGAAAGCATCATCATCTCTCGTCCGATAATCTCCGTCGTATATCGTGTTTTCCCATCTCGGTCTTCCCAGGTGCGGTACTCGATACGACCGTCGATGTAGACCCGGTCGCCCTTCTTGAGATACCGCTCTGCCACATCCGCCAAGCCGGACCCCTTGTTGTTCCAAAGCACGACTCGGTGCCATTCGGTCTTTTCTTGGGCCTCCCCGCTGGCGCTGTTCCACTTCCGACTGGTGGCGATGGACAGCGTCGCAACACGGCCGCCGTTGGCGGTGCTGCGGACCTCCGGGTCCTTCCCCAAGTTCCCGATCAATTGGACCTTGTTCAGACTGCGACTCACGAAAACCTCCAAAAAGTTGGCGGGATGGGCCCAGACTTCGCCAAACTATAGAGGCTTTAAGTTCTTTTGTCAATCTAATTTACGCGATTCTAACCCAACTTTTGCGAGCCGGTTTTTGCCCCAAAATTCGAGGCCTGAACGCACCCCTCCGGCCCACCGAGACTCACAAAAAAACCGATAACACACCGAAGATTCGTCTCTTGATCAACCCTCAGGCAACGGCCGTCCGTGCTCCTGCTCCCATCGAACTTGCGCCTCCGCGTGCCGCCCGTAGTTGGGCTCAAACTCCGCCAGAGACCCAATGGAACGTGCGCCACCTCTCAGGCCTTTGAGCCTTAGCAGGGACGACGCCCTGGGTCCTCCCGAGAGCGGACCCACCGGATTATTGCCCGTCCAAGCGAGCATTGCTGCGGCGTAGATCACCACGCCACCCCCGACGGCGTGGACCGGCTTGACCGGAGAGCAGCCATCGAGTTCGTCTACGGACACCCGTGACGGTGCCAGGTGGGTCGTCACGGCGCTCGGCGAGAACTCGTAGACCCCAACGAACACCTCGTGGCGGAGCGCATCGTACACGGCGGCCACCGGGGTCCCATGGGGCTGCCCCGCGGAAAGCGCGCACACCATGAGCGACGGCGCCACCCAGACCGGGATCTCGCGTTGCGCCACGATCCCCTGCACCGTGGCGAACGCGATCCTCAAACCGGTAAAGCTTCCGGGACCGTCCGAGAGAGCGATCGCGCCCAGATCGTCGATCGCAACGTCGGCCAAGCCAAGGCATTGCTCGATGGCGGGCATCAGCGTGCCGGACGCGCGCCGATGGCCCAGGTTTATCTCGGCCATGAGCGCGTCACCGTCGCCCACCGCCACACTCGCGACCCCTGTTGCGGCATCGACGGCAAGACAGAGACTCATCGCAAACGCTCCACTCGTCGCATGTCGGGATGCTCGACGTGGGTGAAGTGAAGATGGGCGTCGGGAGGAGGCGCATACTCTCCCGCCAGCTCCGGCCACTCGATCAGGAGCAGCCGTGCGGCCTGCTGGACGCCGGCGAAATCCAGGTCCAGCGCCTCGTCGGCATGGCGCAACCGGTAGCAATCGACGTGAACCAGGAGTCCGGACGGAGAGGGGTATTCATGGACCAACGCAAACGTCGGGCTGTGTGCCTCGCCGGCTGCCGCCGCCTGGCTCAGCGCGTGCACAAAGGTCGTTTTCCCGCTTCCCAGTTCGCCCGTGAGCCACACAACCGATCCGGGTGGGAGCTCCACCCACAGAGCAGCCGCGGCGCGCTCCAATTCGTCCAGCGTGACCTTCACTTGTTCTTCCGCGCCTCGCCGCGACGCCCTCCTTTTGCCGCACCCCGAGGTGAGCGACGCACCGGATCGCCGGCGGCGCGCAATTCGAATATCTGGTCGCGCAGTCGGGCAGCGACTTCGTAATCCAGCTCCGCCGCAGCCTCGCGCATTTGCTGCTCCAACACTTCGAGAAGGCTCTCGCGATCCAACGGCGCGCCCTTGTCGGCCGGCTCTTTCTCGACAACGGCACGGTCCCCCCGCACGTCCGCCACCCGCGTGGCAAAACGCACCTGCTCGACGGACTTGTGAATGGAGCGTGGCTCGATACCGTGTTCCTCATTGAACGCGCGCTGCAGTTCTCGACGACGATCCATCTCGGCCAACGCCCGTTCCATGGATCCGGTCATCCGATCGGCATAGAGCACGGCACGTCCGTTCACGTGGCGTGCCGCTCGTCCGACGGTTTGGATCAGCGACCGATCTGATCGCAAGAACCCTTCCTGGTCGGCATCGAGGATCGCGACGAGCGCGACTTCGGGGAGGTCGAGACCTTCGCGGAGCAGGTTGATCCCGACCAACACATCGAAATCCCCAAGCCGCAAGCCCCGCACGATCTCCATGCGTTCGATGGCATCGATATCAGAGTGCATGTATCGGACTCTGACACCAGTCTGTTGCAAATAGTCCGTGAGGTCCTCCGCCATACGCTTCGTGAGTACCGTGACGAGCACGCGCTCGCCGATGCTCTCGCAGCGACGGATCTCTGCCAACAGATCATCGACCTGACCCGACACGCGTCTGATCTCTACCGTCGGGTCGACCAATCCCGTGGGTCTGATGATTTGTTGGACGGCCTCGTCTCCCGACAACTGCATCTCCATATCACCCGGCGTCGCAGATACAAAGATCACGTCCCCAATAATGTCCAAGAACTCGTCTCGATCCAGCGGGCGATTGTCGAGTGCGGACGGGAGGCGAAAACCGTATTCGACCAAGGTGAGCTTCCGCGAACGATCTCCTTTGAACATCCCGCCCAACTGCGGAAGCGTGACGTGGGATTCGTCGATGACGGTGAGAAATTCCGCAGGAAAGTAATCGAGCAAGCACGCCGGCCGTTCTCCCGGAAGCCTACCCGAAAAATGGCGGCTGTAGTTCTCGACACCGGCACACGTACCAGCTTCGAGGAGCATGTCGATGTCGAACATCGTTCGGCTTTCCAGACGCTGGGCCTCGAGCAGCCGATTGGTCGCTCGCAACTCAGCGAGTCGCTCCGCGAGCTCCTCCCGAATAGCCGCGACGGCGCGCTCTATCGTGGGGCGTCTGACCACGAAGTGGGTCGCCGGGTATATCGCGCAGCGATCGAGCTGGGTGATCACGTGACCGGTGAGCGGGTCGATCTTCGATATTCGCTCGATGCTGTCACCCCACAGTTCGATGCGAACCGCCTGTTCCTCGTACTTCGGCAGGATTTCGATCGTGTCACCCCGCACGCGAAACGTCCCTCGCTCCAGCACCGCGTTGTTGCGCGCGTACTGGATCCGGACCAGCTCTTCGAGAATGCTGTCGCGCGACATTTCGTCGCCGGTGTTGATGGTCACCATGAGGTTGCGGTATTCGATGGGATCGCCCAATCCATAAATTGCGCTCACGGTAGCGACGATGATCACGTCGTCGCGTTCCATCAGGCTCGACGTGGCACGCAGACGCAACGCGTCGATATCCTCGTTGATGGTCGCATCTTTCTCGATGTAGGTGTCCGTGGCCGCGACGTACGCTTCCGGCTGGTAGTAGTCGTAGTACGAAATGAAATACTCAACAGCGTTGCTGGGAAAAAACGACTTCAGCTCGCCGTAGAGTTGGGCGGCCAGGGTCTTGTTGTGGGATAGCACCAGCGCCGGCTTGCCATATTCGGCAATCGCACTGGCCACGGTCACGGTCTTACCCGACCCGGTGACCCCCAGCAAGGTGTGGAACCGAGAGTTCTTTGCGGCAATCCGCTGGCATAGCTCTGCGACGGCGCGCGGTTGATCTCCCGCCAACGCAAAAGGCAAATCGAGTTCAAATGTCACGCTGTGGGGATCACTCGGCTTGTGCAGGGGGTTCGCGACGTTCTACCGTGCCCACGCCTTTCGTCCGACGCATCGCCCGGATCACCTTGGAAAGTTGCGCGGCATTTTCAACTTCGACGAGGACGGTGCCAAACATCTCTCCGTCTTTGCTCTTCAACTCGGCGCTGCGAATGTTGGTTCCTTTCTCGGTGACTGCCGCCATGAGATCGGCGTACAAACCACGACGGTCTTCCCCGACGACAGCAAGACACACGACAAAGACCTCGCCTTCGAGTTCTTTCCAATCAATTTCCACCCGGCGGTCGGGGTCGGCAGGGATGGTCAAGAGGTTGGGACAATCACTGCGGTGAATCGAGATACCGCGCCCCTGCGACACGTAGCCTACCACCGCATCGCCCGGAACCGGCTGGCAGCACTGCGCGTAGCGGACGAGGAGACCATCTACTCCCTGGATGCGCACACCCCGTCCCAACCGGATGCGATCCATCACTCGGCCGAATGCTGTGGGTTTCGCCTCCTCCACCGCGTCGGTCGGTCGATCCGGAAAGAGGGCACGGAGGACCTGGCCGGTGGGGACGTCGCCACGTCCGAGGGCCTGTAACAACCCCTCTTCGGATCCGACGGAGAGTGCGTCTGCCGCGGACGCCATGGCCGAACCGTCGGGGCGTGACAGCCGTCTGCGCCGCAACTCGCGGGCGAGGATCTCGCGACCCAAGGCTATGCTCCGTTCGGACTCCTCCTGTTTGATCCAATGACGAATACCGTGGCGCGCGCGGGCGGTGCGCACGTGGTTGAGCCAATCACGGCTGGGCCGCGCCTGGGAGCCCGTGATGACTTCAACGGTGTCGCCATTCGCCAGCGGCCGATGCAGCGGAGCGATACGCCGATTGACTCTGGCGCCTTGGCACCGCAACCCCACCTCCGTATGGACGGCAAACGCGAAGTCGATGGGAGTCGCACCCTTGGGGAGGCGTTTTACGTCACCCTTCGGGGTGAACACAAAAATCTCATCTTGATAGAGGTCGATCTTGAGGAACTCGAGGAACTCTTCGGGGGTGTGCGCCGCCTGTTGCAGCTCGATGAGCTGGCGGAACCACGCGAGCCGTTGATCCAACTCGTCGGGTTGTAGTCCTTCCTTATATACCCAGTGCGCCGCAATCCCGAACTCGGCCGTCCGGTGCATTTCAGTCGTTCGAATCTGGATTTCGTACAACTCTCCGCCGGGCCCGAATATCGTCGTGTGCAGAGATTGGTACCCGTTCGATTTCGGCGACGCGATGTAATCCTTGATCCGCTCCTGAAGCGGAGTCCATTGATGGTGAATTACCCCCAACGCGTGATAGCAGTCCGGAACCGCCTTGACGAGCACGCGGATCGCCATCAAGTCGTAAATCTCTTCGAGCGGCTTGTCGCGGGCCTTCATCTTGCAGTAGATCGACCACAGGTGTTTGGGACGGCCCGTGACTTCGAATCCCTCGATACCCGCTTCGGTCAATGCTTCGACGAGTGGCGCGCGAAGCCGATTGATCATCTCTTCCCGCTGGCCGCGTTTCGCCCGGAGCTTCTTGGTCAACCCCTTGTGATCTTCTCTCTCCAAGAACTTGAACGCCAAGTCCTCGAGCTCCGCCTTGACACCGGCCATTCCGAACCGGTGGGCGAGGGGCGCGTACAACTCTTGAGTCTCCCGGGCAATCCGTTCGCGCCGCTCCGCCGGCAAGTGCTCCAGCGTGCGCATGTTGTGCAGGCGGTCGGCCAGCTTCACGATGATCACCCGGGCGTCCTTCGCGATGGAAAGCAAGAGCTTCCGGTAGTTCTCAACCTGGTGTTCCGTGCTCGAACGGAAACTCAGGCTCGAAATCTTCGTCAACCCGTCGACGATCTCGCCGACTTCCTCACCGAACTGCTGACGGATGTCCTCGATCAACACGTCGGAATCTTCCACGGTGTCGTGGAGCAACGCGGCGGCAATCGTGACCGAGTCCATGTGATGGTCCAACAGGATTCGCGCCACCTCCACGGCGTGTGAGATAAACGCTTCGCCCGACAAGCGTTTTTGGCCCCGATGTGCCTCGGCGCTCAGGCGATACGCCCGGTCGATCAAGTCCAAATCCAAGCGGTCGGCTTGGTCGTCGAGCGCCTTGGCGAGACGGGAATCGATAGCGGCGCGCGTCGTGGTCACAACAGACCGGCCTCTGCGAAGCTGAAGTATTGGTCACCCGCGACGATCACGTGATCATACACCGGCATGTCGAGGAGTTTTCCGGCTTCAACCAGTTGGGTCGTGACCCTCTTATCGTCTGCCGATGGAGCCGGATTTCCGCTGGGATGATTGTGCACCACAATGATCCCCGCCGCTGCCTCGGCAATGGCGGCACGGAAGACCTCTCTCGGGTGTACCAGTGAGCTATTCAGAATACCTCTCGTAATCAGCGTCTGGCGGGTCACGCGGTTTTGCGCATCCAGCGCGAGAAGGTGGAACTCCTCGACCATCAGGTCACGTAGCATGGGGCCGTATCGCCGATGCACGTCCGACGGGGACCGGATATCCTCTCCGAGGTCCCGACCCTCCCTGTCCAGCCGTCGTGCCAGCTCCAGAGCAGCAGCGATTCGGGCGGCTTTCGCCCGACCGACGCCGGCAACACTACGCAGCGAGCTCGGAGGCCGTCGTGCCAACTGCCGCACCGTACCGCCGGCGGCCGCCAAGAGGTCGGCCGCCACCGACAACGCGTCTGACCGAGCCGTCCCCGTACCTAACAGAATCGCAAGGAGTTCGACGGCCGTCAACGCTGACGGACCGAGGGTCAGGAGCCGTTCCCGAGGACGTTCCGCTTCGTTCGTGTCCGCGACTCGTAGTTTGTCCATGGCCCAAAACTGGGGCCGCGACCGAAAATCGTGGTGTCAAAGTTTTGCGCGATAGACCGGAATGTGACGGCCCCAAGGGGCCGATTTCCAATTGCAAATTGACAATTGCAAATTTGCAATTTTCCCCTGCCTTTCCTGCCTCCACTGCTCGCCGCCCCTGCGACTGCCCCTGTGCCCCTGTGCCCCTGTGCCCCTTGTGCATCCCTGCCTCCCCTGCTCGCTGCCCCCTACTGTCCCTTGCTGCCCCTCGATCCCCCTCGATACCCGTCTATCAGCCTCGCCCATGGCACTTCTTGTACTTCTTGCCGCTGCCGCACGGGCAGGGGTCGTTCCGTCCGACTTTGGGTACCGAGCGTCTTTGCGGCTGTGGTGCGGTGGGGCCGCGACTTTCGGGCCCGCGGGTGAACGCCTTGTCCAACTGTGCCCGTGCCTTCGCCACACCGGGCAAAAGCAGCTCAATGTCGGAGGATTCGGTGACCTGCCCCGCGGCGGGGCGCTGCGGGCGGGCGGCAGGTCCGGTTACCGTGCGGCCGAGGGGCGCTCCCGCCGGCCCTTGAACCTGCAAGCGGAAGAACCGCTCGGTGAACACCTGGCGAATGTCGTTCACGAGGTCTTCGAACAGATCGAACGCCTCGCGTTTGTACTCGATGAGCGGATCTTTCTGTCCCCACGCGCGATATTGAATCGCGTTCCGGAGCTGGTCCAGATCGTACAGGTGGTCCTTCCACTTTTCATCCAGCACTTGCAACATGAAATTGGAGAGCAGCCTCTCGGTCAGGTTCTCGGCGCCGTAACGTTTTTCGAACTCATCCCACGCCTCCAGCTTTGCCTTGAACGCTTCGCGGCCCGCTTGCTTGATGGTTTCGTCCAGGGCTTCCGCGTCGGGCACCTTTTCGGGGTCCTCGATGCCCGGTGCGGAAACGAGGAATCGCATCAGGAGGTCGGCCACGATGAACTTCCGATCCCACTCTTCCGGATCTTCTCCCGCGAACCCCTCGGCAAAATGGCCTAACGCGGCATCAATCATCCGTAGGACTTCGGCCTTGAGCTCCTCACCACCCTCCAGCGCAAACAGCCGCAGCGAGTAAATCACTTCTCGCTGTTGGTTCATCACGTCGTCGTAGTCCAACAGCCGCTTCCGCGCCTGGAAGTTCTGTAGCTCCACCCGCTTCTGCGCGTTCCCAATAGCCCTCGTGACGAGCGGGTGCGTGATGACCTCCCCCTCTTCCGCCCCGGTGCGTTCCATCCACCGCGCGATGCGGTCGGATGCAAACAGCCGCATCAGGTTGTCTTCGAGGGATAGAAAGAACCGAGTCTGACCGGGATCGCCCTGGCGCCCCGATCGTCCGCGAAGCTGCCGATCGATGCGGCGCGATTCGTGGCGTTCCGTGCCGATGATGGCCAGCCCGCCGATGGAATCCACCGGATTGTCTTGCGCTTCCGGAAGGCTGCCGATCTCGGTGACGCCTGGGCCGAGTTTGATGTCGGTACCGCGCCCCGCCATGTTCGTGGCGATCGTAATGGACCCCTTTTGTCCCGCGAGACTGACGATTTCCGCTTCGCGTTGGTGGTGCTTGGCATTCAATACTTCGTGCTTGAGACCGCGCCGTTTGAGCATGCGCGACATGGTCT
>JAPULP010000160.1 GCA_027294815.1 Gemmatimonadota bacterium
CCACTTCTTCAAATTTCGCACCCACAGTTACGTTGACATGGGCGGCCGGTGTGGTGAGTCGGGTGGAATACTCCCGCTTTCAGAGGGATGTCACAACGTCCGGCAACCTCACCGTGAACGAGGTGCAACGAATAGGAGCCACTCTCAATTTTTCGTTCCGCGCGCCGGGGTGGCTTGTTCGGCTGCCCAGTGAAATGCGGACGGCACTCATGGCGAGCGCGACAAATAACGATGTTTGTCTGCTGCGGAGGGAAAGCACGGAATGTGTTCCGGTGTCCGAGAGTCGCCGCCAGCAGGTAGACCTCCGCCTAGACACGGCGTTTCCTCCGAGCATGCGAGGTGGAATGAGCCTGTCCTACGTATTGACCGAAGAGTTACATACATCCAGCAAGTTCTCACAACTGGTGCTCACGGTATTCCTGGATATCAACTTCTTGGCGAGTCAGGTGCGATGATGAGAATACTCTCTGCTGCCGTCACCATCGGTCTGCTCCTCGGTTGCAGTAGCGGCGGAGAAGCGGCGCTGCAGTTCGACGGCGTTACCGCTCTCTCGTACATAGAGGCGCAGATGAACTTTGGGCATCGCATCCCCAACACCGAAGCACATCGACGCACCGGTGACTGGATACTCGCGCATCTGCGGTCCCGCGCCGACTCGGTCTTGGTCCAGGAATTCGACCATGTGACGGGCGACGGAGACACGCTCCATCTGCGGAACTTCATCGGCAAGTTCCGGCCCGACGTCGCCGAGCGCATTCTGTTCGTCGCCCATTGGGATACCAGACCCGTCGCGGAGAAGGAAACAAACTTGGGCCGGCGGCGGCTGCCCACGCCGGGGGCCAACGACGGCGCCTCGGGCGTCGCGCTGCTCATGGGGGTGGCCGACGACCTGCAACGTGAGCCGCCGGCCTTCGGCGTCGACCTGCTGTTCGTCGACGGCGAAGACTACGGAGATTTTGGGGCCGACCGGGACGTGCTGCTTGGGTCGCGCTATTTCGCGGACAACCTGCCGGAAGACTATGAGCCACTCTATGCCGTGGTGTTCGACATGGTCGGCGATATCAACCTGAGATGGTCTCAGGAGGGATACTCCAGAGATGGAGCGCCCGAGGTCGTCGACCGGGTCTGGCGCACCGCCCGCGATGCGGGCTTTGGCAACGTTTTTCGTTCCGCGGTTGGCACATGGATCACCGACGACCACATCCCGCTTCAACGGGCCGGCATCCGTGCGATCGACGTCATCGGGTGGCCGTACGATCATCACCACACCACCGACGATACCCTCGACAAGGTGAGCGGTCGGAGCCTCGCCATCGTCGGTACCGTGGCCCTGGCGTTGGTGCGCTGACTTCCTGCAACAGCCGGATACAAATCGCGATGACATGATTGTCGGTGGCCGGATTCCTCCGGCCATTTTTGCCTCATGCCTTCGAAGGACGACAAACGGGCGGCGCTGTTGCTTCTCACCCTCGCCCTCGCCGGCGCCTTTGTCCGGTTTCTCGGGTTGGGCGGCGGGGCCCCTGGAGAGATCGGATATCGAGGCGGAGGGGAGGATCGACCCAGCCACGATTCAGTATCGGCCGTGGCGTCCCGGCTCGCACGACCTCTCAGGCCCGATGAGCGGATCGATCTCGATCGGGCCGATGCCAGGGAACTGGCCAGGTTGCCCCGAATCGGGCCCGGATTGGCCGCGCGCATTCTGGCGGATCGGGAGAGCAGAGGGCCGTTTGGGTCGTTGGAGGCCCTTACCCGTGTTGCCGGGGTCGGTCCCGGCCTGGTAGAGACTATTCGGCCGCACAGTACCTTTTCCAGCAGAGGCCGTGTCCCTCAATCCTCAGCAAAAACGGCCGCAAAGGTGAGCTTGAACACAGCGACGGCGGATCAACTGGAACAACTTCCGGGGATCGGTCCGGCCAGGGCATTGGCGATCGTCGAAGACCGGCGTCGCCATGGCCGCTACCGGGCGATCGAAGATTTGGCTCGTGTCCGCGGTATTGGCGCGGCCACCGTTTCGCGGCTCCGGACTCTCGTAACGGTGCGCTGAGATTCTCTTGACAGCGTGGGGGGGTCACGTACTTTCACCTTGTTACGTAAGGATTTAAGGTGTTTCCTGCTCCTCACTCTCCAGCCCACTAAACCATATGGCGACGTCCGTTACTAGTGCGACGCGAATAGGCGATCTGCTCATTAGTGAGGGTCTGATCGCACAGGAACAACTCGATCAGGCGCTCACGGAACAGCGCGGTTCGGGCATGCGGCTCGGCTACGTGCTGGTAAAGATGGGGTTCGTCCGGGAGCTGGAGATCACCAAGATGCTGGCCCGTCAGTATCAGGTGCCGGCGGTGGATCTCGGCAAGTTCCAAGTGGACGAGAGGATCGTGAAGCTGGTGCCCGCCGACGTGGCCCTCAAGCACACGGTCCTCCCGCTCAAGCGTGACGGCCGGAGTCTGACCGTCGCCATGGTGGAGCCGGGCAACGTCCAAGTCTTGGATGATCTCAAATTCATCACGCGGTGCGATATCGTGCCGGTAATAGCCGGCGAGTTCACGTTGCGGACCGCGATCGAGAAGTACTACGAGCAGACCGATTCGCAACTCGAGAGCCTTCTCGAGGGCATGGAGGAGGCGGATCTCGAAATCGTAGAGGAAGAGGACGAGGATGAAGACCCTACGTCGCTTGCCGACAACGCGCCGGTCGTCAAGCTGATCAATGGTTTGCTTGCCGACGCTGTTCGACGCGGTGCGAGCGATATTCACATCGAGCCCTTCGAGCACGAATTGCGAGTTCGCTACCGGATCGACGGGGCGCTCCAGGAAGTCATGAGGCCGCCGATCAAGTTGAGGGCCGCGTTGACTAGCCGCGTCAAGATCATGTCGAACCTGAACATTGCCGAACGGCGTGTTCCTCAGGACGGTCGTATCAAGATCAAGGTCGGCAAGAAGGTGATCGATTTCCGTGTATCGACGCTGCCGGTGATCTATGGCGAGAAGATCGTGATGCGGATTCTGGACAAGGGCAATCTGACGCTGGATCTGCAGACGTTCGGTTTTGAGCCCCAGGCCGAGAAGGACCTGATGGCGGCGATCATGAATCCGTACGGGATGGTGCTGGTGACCGGTCCTACGGGTTCGGGAAAAACGACGACGTTGTATTCGGCGCTGTCGCAGGTCAACAACATCGACGTGAACATCATGACGGCTGAAGATCCGGTCGAGTACAATATTCATGGGATCAATCAGGTCTTGGTTCGCAACGAGATCGGGATGACGTTTGCCGCGGCGCTCAAAGCATTCCTGCGGCAGGATCCCAACATCATCATGGTTGGAGAGATTCGTGATCTCGAGACCGGTAGCATCGCCATCAAGGCCGCGTTGACGGGACACTTGGTGTTGTCCACGCTGCACACGAACGACGCCCCGTCGACGGTTACTCGTATGATCGACATGGGCATCGAGCCATTCAACGTAGCGAGTGCGGTCAACTTGATCGTGGCCCAGCGGCTGATTCGACGCATATGTAAGGAATGCAAGACGGAAACTGAGTATACGTCGGAGGAATTGGCGGTTCTCGGGATGAAGGAAGAGGCTCTTGCGGACATCACCTTTTACAAAGGGGCCGGGTGCGACACCTGTGAGGGTACGGGTTACCGCGGTCGGGCCGGGTTGTACGAGGTGATGGCGCTTTCGCCGGCGCTCCGCCGTTTGATTTTGCAGGGGGCCTCGACGGCCGATTTGCAGGACCAGGCGGTCGAAGATGGTATGCTGACGCTCCGTATGGACGGCATTATGAAGCTCCGCAAGGGTGTCACGACGCTCGAAGAAATTGTCAAAGAAACAGCGGGCTAACGAGAGGAATCATGACAGAAGCAGCGGCAGCGCCGGCCCAGCAGGAGAAGCGACTCAATCTCCGATCGCTTCTCGAGGAGATGATCCACCGGAACGCTTCGGATCTGCACATCACCGCGGGCGAATGCCCGAAACTCCGTATTGACGGTGACATCATACCGT
>JAPULP010000161.1 GCA_027294815.1 Gemmatimonadota bacterium
GATGAGTACGTGCAGCAGGTGGGCGAGGAAATCGCCAACTCGACCCCATTCTTCACCGAGGCGTTGAACGAGATTCTCGCGGGGGGACAGCCGGTTTTCTAGGGTGGTGCAGCACCCTTGCAGGCCGCTAAATTGTTGTCATGACGAGCCGTCGGCCCATTCGGGGTGTGACGGCTCGCCTGATATTCATCGAGACCACAGGGAGCCCGATTGTGAGTGACGTGCTCGATAGGTTGAGCGAGATCGATCGCCGAATGACTGAACTCCGAGGGTACCTTTGACCTCGATTCCAAGATTTCCCACCTAGAGAAACTCCAGGCGGCGATGGCCGCGCCCGGGTTTTGGGACGATCCGGAGAGCGCCCGGTCCGCGGTAGACGACCTGCGAGAAGTAAGGCGCTGGACGGAGCCGTTCAGCGAGTTGTCGGTTCGCGTCCGGGATGCCCGTGAGCTAGCCGATCTGCTGGTCGAAGATCCCGATCCAGAGGTACAGTCCGGTCTCGAGGAGGAAGTACCGGCGCTGCTGGCCTCACTGGAAGCGCTGGAGCTTCAGAACATGCTCCAAGGTCCGGACGATCAACGCGCAGCCCTCGTGACCATACACCCTGGCGCCGGGGGCACCGAATCGCAGGACTGGGCTCAGATGCTCATGCGCATGTATACGCGGTGGGCCGAGCGGCGAGGGTACAAGGTCGTGGTGCTCGACCTGATTACGGGCGAAGAAGCGGGGATCAAGTCGGTGTCCATGGAGATCCAGGGTGATGCGGCATACGGCTATTTGAAAGCCGAAAAGGGCGTGCACCGGTTGGTGCGGATTTCACCGTTCGATGCGCAATCCCGCCGACACACTTCGTTCGCATCGGTGTTCGTCTATCCGGTGGTGGACGATTCGATTGATATCGATCTGCGCGATGACGACATCGAGATGGAAGTCTTCCGCGCATCGGGGGCGGGTGGCCAGCACGTGAACAAGACCTCCTCGGCGGTGCGGTTGCGGCACCTGCCCTCGGGGCTGGTGGTGTCTTGCCAGCAAGAGCGGAGTCAGTTCAAGAACCGCGCAACGGCGATGAAGATGTTGAAAGCGGCCCTCTATCAGCGGGCGCGTGAGGAACAAGAGAAAGAGAAAGCCGAGCTGGAAGCGACGAAGGCGGACATCGCTTGGGGGAACCAGAGCCGCTCGTACGTGTTCCAGCCGTATACCATGGTCAACGACCACCGCACGGAGTTGAAGGTCACCGACGTGCAAGCCGTGATGGACGGAGATCTCGACCAATTCATCCACGCGTATTTGAAACGCTACGGAAGTAAGGCGGCATGACGGTCACGGAAGAACGGTCATACATAGAGGCCGCACGCCGCGAAAAACTCGAGGCGTTGATCGAGCGAGGAATCGCGCCGTTCGCATACAGGTTTGAGCGCACGCACACGGCTCAAGAGGCCCTTGACGCGTACCACAGCGACGACGAAGAGGTGTCGGTGAGTACGGCGGGACGCATTGTCTCGATGCGGCCGCATGGCAAGACGACGTTCATTCACCTCGTTGACCGCTCGGGCAAAGTACAGCTGTATTTCAAGCGGGATGAAATCGGCGAAGACACGTACGAACTGCTCAAACTCCTGGACTTGAGCGATTTCATTGGTGTGCGAGGCACATTGTTCAAAACGCGCACCGGAGAAATCACGGTCAAGGTGAAGGAATTCCAGCTTCTGACGAAGGCGCTGCGTCCGTTGCCGTTCGGCAAGGAGGACGCCGAAGGTGAGCAGCACGGAGGCCTGACCGATCCCGAGATGCGTTATCGCCAGCGATATGCTGATCTTGCGGTGCACGCCGACGTGCGGGAAGTATTCATGATGCGGGCGCGTGTCGTCCGGTTGATTCGAAAATTTTTCGACGATCGTGGCTATATCGAGGTCGAGACGCCGGTCTTGCAACCCATATACGGAGGTGCCGCCGCGTCACCATTCGTCACCCATCACAAGGCCCTTGGTGCCCGCCTCTACCTCCGAATCGCCGATGAGCTGTACCTGAAGCGATGCATTGTGGGCGGGCTCGATCGGGTGTACGAAATCGGTCACGACTTTCGTAACGAGGGTATCGATCGGCTCCACTTCCCGGAATTCACGATGCTGGAATTCTACCAGGCATATGCCGATTACAATGACATGATGGAGATCCTGGAAGAGCTGGTGTCGGGCATCGTCAAGGAGATTTGCGGCTCCCTCCGGGTCGACCGGTTCGGGACCACGTTCGACTTCACGCCACCGTGGCAGCGCAGTGGGTACGTCGACTTGGTGCGCGAACATTCCGGGGTGGACCTGGAAGATGCGGCCGATTCGGATCTGCGGGCTCAGTTGCGAGAGCACGTGGAAGACGAAGAAGAGGTGGCCGATTGGCCGCGGACGAAGCTGATCGATGAGATGTTCAAGCACTTCGTCGAGCCAAGCCTGATCCAGCCGACCATCGTGCAGGATCACCCTATTGAAATCTCGCCGCTTGCCAAGGCGAAGCGGGGCAATCCACGTTTGACCGAGCGTTTCGAGATGTTGGTCAACGGACACGAGCTGGCCAACGCCTTCAGCGAACTGAACGATCCGGATGATCAACGTCGTCGGTTCGAAGCGCAGGCGGCCGCACGCGAGGCGGGCGACGAAGAGGCGCACCAAATCGATGAGGATTTCATCCGTGCGCTGGAATACGGCATGCCGCCCACGGGTGGATTGGGCTTGGGCATCGACCGATTGGTCATGCTCTTGGCGAACAAGAAGTCCATTCGGGACGTGATTCTCTTTCCGACGTTGCGGCCCAAGGCATGAAGCGCTTGGAGTGGAGAATTGCGGGGCGGTATCTGCGCAGCCGCCGTTCGTCGCGGTTGGTGTCGCTGATCACCCTCATCGCGACCGCCGGTGTGGCGGTCGGAGTCACGGCCTTGATCGTCGTCATGGGCGTGATGAATGGCCTGCAAAACGAGCTGCGCGAGAAAATTCTCATTGCCAGCCCACACCTGCGGGTACTCACGTGGGGAAACGGCCTGCGCGTGGATAATTGGCGCGATGCTCTCGAAGTGATTCGGGCACATCCGGATGTGGAAGCGGCCGCGCCGTTCGTGATCACGCAGGCCTTGGTCCGTGCCGGTGCCGACTACACTGAAGGTGTCCATGTACTGGGTATCGACACCGACACCGGTACCGTCGCGGTGACGCCCTTGCCACGCTACTTCGAGAGCGGCGACCTGCGGTTTGCCACGCGACTGCAGAGCGTCGATGGGGGGATTGTGCTGGGCGCGCGCGTGTCCGACCGGTTGCTGGCGTTTGAAGGAGACTCGGTGTCGGTCATTTCCTCCGCGGGCAGCAAGTTCAACGCTGCGATCGGTGCCTTCATGCCAAGCTACTGGTGGTTCGAGGTCACCGGCCGGTTTGAAACCGGCATGTTCGAGTACGACAACACGTACCTTGTGATGCCGCTGGAGGTCGCGCAACGGTTCGCGGGACTGGGCGACGCGGTCAGCGGCATCGACGTTCGTGTGAACGACCCGAGCGAGGCCCCGCGCATCGGTGACGAGTTGGAGTCGTTGCTCGACTATCCGTATCGCTCGGTGCCTTGGCAGGATCAGAACGCTCAGTTGTTCTCCGCGCTTCAGCTCGAGAAGCTCGGGATGGGGTTGATTCTGTTGCTGATCGTCATCGTTGCGGCGTTCAATATCGTCGGTACGCTGACAATGGTCGTGACCGATAAGACGCGCGAGATCGGCATTCTCAGAGCCATGGGTTTGCCTGCGAAGTCCGTGCGCAAGGTGTTTGTGTTACAAGGCATGATCGTCGGGTTGATCGGCACCGTAGTAGGCGCCGTTGTCGGGATGGTGATCGCGCAATTGTTCGACCGAGGGCGTTTAATCTCGCTCGATCCGGCCGTCTATTTCATCGATCACCTGCCGATTCAGGTACGACCGCTAGACTTTGGCTTGATTGTCGTTGCGAGCCTCATCGTGGCGACGCTCGCGACCATGTATCCGTCGCGCCGGGCCGCGGACCTCGCGCCGGTGGAAGCGATTAGGCACGAATGAGCGCGATCCTCGAGGCCCGCGGCGTCAAGAAGAGCTTTCGGGGCGGCGACGCTGCCGAGCTGCAAGTGCTCGTGGATGTGAATCTCACCGTCCATCGTGGCGAAGTGGTCGCCATCGTCGGAGAGAGCGGCACGGGAAAGAGCACGTTGTTGCATTTGCTGGGAGTGCTGGACGAACCGACGGGTGGAGAGATCGTGCTGGATGGCAGGTCGTACGCGGCTCTGTCGGAGGAAGAACGAGACTCGCTGAGAAACGACAAGCTCGGGTTTGTCTTTCAGTTCCATCATCTCCTGCGTGAGTTCACGGCTCTCGAGAACGTCATGATGCCGCTGATGATTGCCGGTGTGACCGATGCCGACGCGCGCAGCCGCGCCGAGGAGGGACTGGCTCGCGTAGGAATGGCTGGGCGGATGGCCCACCGTCCGGCGCAGCTATCGGGTGGTGAGCAACAGCGATGTGCGGTTGCGCGGGCCCTGATCAACGATCCCAAGGTGTTGTTGGCCGACGAACCAAGTGGCAACCTGGACGAAAGACATGCAGGCCTGCTTCACGATCTACTGTTTGAACTCGCGCGGGATATGGAGACGGCGCTCGTGATCGTCACACACAATCGTGCCTTGTCGGAGCGTGCTGATCGTACCCTGGTGCTTGCTCGCGGCGAACTGCAGCTCGAATCGCCAAGGCGGGCGAGTCTGTAATGCAGTGTGACGAGTGCCAGGAACGCCCGGCGGCGATCCACTTGACGCAGATCGTGAACGATTCCGTTACGACGGTCCATTTGTGCGAGCAGTGTGCCGCGGACAAGGGCGTCCAAACGGGGGCGACGGTCGCCAAGTTCCCGCTTTCGGATTTTCTCGCATCGATGGGGAAGGGCGGGGGAGCGTCCAACCAATCGCCGGTCGGCGACGACACGGCCGAGTGCGACCACTGCGGTGGGACGTTACGGGATTTCCGGGAATCTGGTCGTCTGGGGTGTCCGGACTGTTACCGGACTTTCAGCGGGCATTTACGCGACCTGCTGCGCCGTCTCCATGGTGCGAGCCAGCATGTTGGTGAACTGTATATGGCAGCGGTGTCGGGCGGGAGTGGTGATGCGCCGGGCATCGGGGAACTGCGCGACCAACTACGTCGTGCGGTGGAATCGGAGAACTTCGAGTTGGCGGCAGAGTTGCGCGACCGCATTCGGGTGATGGAATGACCTTCGACATCAATCTCGTTCCGGACGGTGGTATCTCTTGGCTCGATGCGAGTGGGCCCGACGGGAACATCGTGCTCTCGACACGCGTCAGGCTCGCCCGGAATATCGACGGCCAGCGGTTCACCGTACGGTCGAGTCCGGAGGACAATCAGGTGGTGCTGCAGCAGGTCGAGCGCGCGAGTCGGGCCTCGCGCGCACTGCACGACGCTCCACTCATCCGTATCGACCACCTGCAGCCGGCAGAGCGCCAGTTGCTCCATGAGCGACACCTGATCTCGAGAGACTTGACCGGTCTGGAGGCCGACGGAAACGTCCGTGCTGGGGCCGCCCTCCTCACGAACGGATGTGTCGGGGTGATGGTCAATGAAGAGGATCATGTGCGGCTCCAATGCTTGAAATCGGGCTTTGCCCTCACCGAGGCGTACTCCGATCTCGAGCGTCTCGACGCCGAGATGGGGGGGCAGTTAGCCTTCGCGTTCCATGAGGAGTTCGGTTATCTTACCTCCTGTCCGACCAACGCTGGTACCGGTTTGCGGGCGTCCGTCCTGATCCACCTTCCGGGGCTGGTGTTGACGAAGGAGATCGCGAAGGTGCTTCAGGGCCTTTCCCAGGTTGGGCTCACCTTTCGAGGGCTCTATGGGGAAGGGAGCGAGGTCGTCGGGAACTTCTTCCAGCTCTCGAATCAGACCACTCTGGGCAAGTCTGAGACCGAGCTGCTCGACCACCTCGGCGATATGGTGCGCAAGGTGATCGAGTACGAGCAGCAGGCTCGACACGTGCTCCAACGTGACGCACCCACGGTGACCGCGGACAAGGTCTGGCGCGCCTATGGCTTGCTGAAGTACGCTCGCAGCCTGTCGTTCGAAGAAACGATGAATCTGCTGAGCGGGGTCCGCCTGGGTGTGGGTCTGAACCTGATTTCGGATATCAGTGTATACACATTGAACAAGCTGTTGATTTTCGCCCAGCCGGCGCACTTGGCCGTGCGTGAGGGGCGGGAAATCGGCGATCCGGAGCTATCAACGGCGCGGGCAACATATACGAGGCAATTGCTTGAAGCGGATGCGGCCCGGTGAGGCCGCTCTACACGACAAGACGGTCCAACAGATGAACGGTTACAACTTTACCGATCGAGTTCGCAAGGTCCTGCAAATGGCGCGGGAGGAAGCCGCGCGCTTGCACCATGAGTACGTCGGCACGGAGCATATTCTGCTCGGCCTGATTCGCGAAGGCGAAGGGGTCGCGGCAGCCGTCTTGACCAATCTCAACGTTGACCTGGATGAAATCCAGCAAAAAATCGAGGAAACGGTCAAGAAGGGAAAAGCCCCGGCTGCGTCGGGTCCAGACCTTCCCTATACATCGCGCGCCAAGAAGGTATTGGAGCTCGCCATGAGCGAGGCCCGCGAGCTCAACCACTCATACGTGGGCACCGAGCATTTGCTCCTCGGACTGCTCCGCGAAGAAAAGGGAATTGCCGCACAGGTCCTGACCGATGCCGGCGTGAACTTGGAACAGGCACGAGCCGAGACCCTGCGGTTGCTTGGCAGTGACATGCCGTCGGGCCAGAAAGTCGGCGGCCAGACGCCGGCGGTGCCTCGATCGGAAAAGAAATCCAAGACCCCGGCACTCGACCATTTCTGCCGCGATCTGACGGCGCTCGCGAACGACGGCCAGCTCGACCCGACCATCGGCCGGGAGCAAGAGATCGAACGTGTGATCGAAGTGTTGTCTCGCCGCAAGAAAAACAACCCGGTGCTCATCGGTGAAGCGGGTGTCGGCAAGACGGCGATCGTGGAGGGGTTGGCGCAGCTGATCGCGTCGGGGAACGGGCCCGAGGCGCTGCGTCGCCACCGCGTGCTGGCTCTCGATATGGCCGCCGTGATCGCGGGGACGAAGTACCGGGGACAGTTCGAAGAGCGGTTGAAGGCGGTGATGAACGAGATCGCCCAAAACAAAACCATTATCCTTTTTATTGACGAGCTGCACACGCTCGTCGGCGCCGGCGCCGCGGAGGGAGCCATCGACGCATCCAACATGCTGAAGCCTGCGCTCGCCCGCGGCGAATTGCAGTGTGTCGGCGCATCGACGCTCAACGAATACCGCAAATACATCGAGAAGGACGGCGCCCTGGAACGCAGGTTCCAGACGGTGATCGTGGATCCGCCCACCGTCGAGGAGACGATCGAGATTCTCAAGGGTCTCCGCCAGCGGTCTGAGGATCACCATCGGATCGTCATTCCCGATCTCACGCTGGTGGAGGCCGCAAAGCTGTCCGAGCGCTACATCACCGACCGGTTCCTGCCGGACAAGGCCATCGATGTCATCGACGAGGCCGGCGCGCGCGCGCGGCTCGCCGCACAAGTCCCTCCTCCCGAGGTCGTGCGGTTGAAGGAAGACCTCGAGGGAATCAATCGTGACAAAGAAGAGGCGGTGCGGGACCAAAACTTTGAGAAAGCCGCGTCGTTGCGCGATGAGGAGCGCGAGCTGCAGGCGGAAATCCGCAAGCGCCAAGAGGAGTGGGAGCGGGAGCGTCAGACGCACCGGCCGACGATATCCGAAGACGAGGTCGCATTCATCGTATCGCGGTGGACAGGGATTCCGGTGACCCGGTTGCAGGAGGCGGAAACGAA
>JAPULP010000162.1 GCA_027294815.1 Gemmatimonadota bacterium
GCTTCACCACCGGCGCGGATACTCCACTGCCCATCGGTCCCTCCAATGCCAAGCAGATCGCACCCTACGCCTCGGCCAGACCGCCCATATCGGCACATATGCGCTACGTCGAGGGCGGCTGTTCCTCGTCGCCGAACGAACCTACCCCCCGAGATGCCGACGCGGCGAGGAACGAGACCCGTCAAGCTGGGTTTGGGAGGTGTGTTCGTTTGGGCGCTTCTCGCAGTTTGGATACCGCAAACCGAGCCAACTGAAGTTGCCTGATCCGCCCGCCTATGCCAGCACGCATGGCGACTCAGATGCTGCGGCGGTCAAGCAATGATGCGATGTTGCGAGTGGCTCCGTCCATCACTTGCTTGTGGCCGATCCTGAAGAACAACCAACGACGCAGAGAGCGCCGGTCGCCGTCGAGAGGCTCGGTTACGACCTGGAGGGCTTGTTCGGTGTTGATCTGTTCGTCCAATAGCGCACCGTCGGACTCGTCGCTGATGCTCCACAACAGGTCGCCCTGGAGGTATGGCACCGTACGATCGGGCTGAGTGAACCGCACGAGAAAGCTCCCCGCACGCTCGGTGATCTCGACATCGAAACGGAACCCCGGTGTCGGAGAAAAGCCAGTTACGCTCCTCGATCGTTCCCTACGAGCTCCCTCTGCACCAGGACGGCTCCCAAACACAGAGTCCTCACCAATCAACGGTGCATCCAGGAGCACCTGTGCGACCGCCGCCGCGTCCACACTGGAGCCTTCGAATCGGAAACGCTGCTCGAGAGTGTCACGCCCCTGCCAAGAGCCATGAACATATGCAATGCGGCGAACTTCTGTTTCCACGATTCGAGGGTACCCACCCAGACTGCCCCGAAGCTACCGAACACCACCGTCCCACACGCTCACCACCCGCCCATATCGGCACATATGCGCTACCTGGCCCACTCGGATGCGACGCCCATATTGCTTGCGGGATATGCGCTACCGGTGTCTTCGGGGTAGTCCCCTAGGCGGTGTCGGCGCAGCGGAGCATCGCCTCGATGGCTCGGTCGACGTCGTTGTCGTCGGTTGCCCAGTCAGAAACAGAGATCCGCATCAGTCGCATCCCTCCCCAGTTCGTACCGCTGAGGAAGGCGGTGCCGTCGGCTTGGATGCACGCCACCACTCGATCGTTGAAGGCGTCGTGGTCCCCATCGGGGGAGAGCCACTGGACCAGCACCTGGTTGAAGACCACCTCGTTCATGACCTCGGCCCGGTCGCTGTCCGCCAGACGATCAGCGAACCTCTTAGCCAGTGAGCATGTCCGATCCACAATATCCGCGACTCCCGTCCGGCCGAGGGAGCGGATCGCCGCATAGACGCCCACTCCGCGTGCTCGGCGAGAGAACTCGGGGTTCCAGTCCATCGGGTCCCGGACGTCTCCGTCGGCGTGGATCAGGTAGGGGGTCTGCACGCTCATGGCCGCACGATGTGCACCCGGATGACGAGTGATCGCGATCCCCGAGTCGTACCCGCAGTTGAGAAGCTTGTGGGCGTCCGTGGACCAGGAGTCGAGCCGCTCAAGGCCCTCAGCGAGGTGGCGGTGAGTCTGAGAAACCCGAGCCCACAGTCCGACCGCGCCATCTGCGTGTACCCATGTGGGGTTGCCACGCTCGCGGTGCCGCTCGGCGGCGTCGGCCACTGCGTGGAAGGGGTCGAAGGACCCAGTGTTGATGTCCCCGGACTCGACGCATACGACGGTTGGTCCCTCCAGCCCGGTGAGAACCTCCTCGAGGGCGTCGATATCGATGCGCGATTGGTCGTCGCAGGGAACCTCCACCGCGGTGGCTTCTCCCAAGCCCAAGTAGCGGAGGGCACGTGGGATCGTTGAATGTCTCTCTGTCTTTACAACGACATGGACCTTCGGAGCCCCCTGAAGGCCGTCAGCTTCGACATCCCATCCGGCGTCGCGAAGGACCTGGTGCCGTGCTGCGGCGAGACAGGTGAAGTTGGCCATCTGCCCACCTGTTACGAATCCGACCGAAGCGTCACGAGGAAGTTGCAAGAGGTCCAGCAGCCAGCCGGCGGCGACCTCTTCCACAACCGATACCCCCGGAGCAACCGCGTAAAGGCCCGCGTTCTGATCCCAGGTGGAAACCAGCAGCTCCGCGCCGTATGCGGCCGGGTGCAGCCCCCCGATCACGAATCCGAAATATCGACCCGAGGCGTGAGAAGCGAGGAACGGCTCCAAATCCTGAGCCAGGGCAGCCACCACCTCCTGGGGGCTTGTTCCCTCCTCGGGGAGCGGGCCGCCCACTAACGAACGAATCTCATCTGGATCGGTAGGCCGATAAACCGGCCGATGCGGCAACGACTTGAGATAGCGAGAAGCGGGGCCCATCGCAGCCTCGATGACCCGCTCCCAGTCTGACTGCCGCACCAGCGCCACCTCTCGTAGTCGAGGACCATGCCAGTAAGGCACTCTACCGAACCGATACATGGCGGCCGGTGAACAAGCATCCACCCGCCCATATCGGCACATATGCGCTAGCTGAGAGGGTGAACGGAGGAGCGCATATTGCCTGCCGCCTCAAGGCGTGAACGCAACACTTTGGCGAGAGTTGTGATGTCTCGTCAGGAGGTGTGCGGTGTCGAAGAGGTTCACGGAG
>JAPULP010000163.1 GCA_027294815.1 Gemmatimonadota bacterium
ACAGCAAACCCCGTGTACGCATACGCGAAGTTCCCGTCATCCTGTATGCTATCGCCGAATATGGCCGTAGTGTGAAATCCGAAGAATTTCCCGCACACGCCCGGCAAGAAGCTGTCGATGACATCCCACACAACGTCATCCGTATTGACACCCACGAAGCCACTGTCGGCGATGATGTGGGCGTCGAGCGAAATGATCGCTTCGGCGCCAAGTCCGGTGTTCAATTCGGGGAAATTCAGGTCGAACTGAAAATCCTTGAACGCCTGAAAGCCGGTGGTGGGGTTGTTGTCGAGGTCTAAGTCGACGAACACCGACGCGCGTGTAACCCGATCGAGCAACGAGCGTTCTTGTTCGAACTCGAAGAGCCCGTACAGCGTGGCACCCGACCGTGCAAGCGTGGCGCCAAGCATGTTTATGGTGTCGAGGACTTCCGGCTCACCTCCGGAAAAGAAAATCCCCGACGTGTCGGTCGTGACCGCGGTTTGCAACCCACTCAATGTGGTAATGAAACACGCGTTGCCCCCGCTGCCAGCCGGGTTACCAGCTTCGTCCGTAAATCCAGTGACGACCATCTCATAGATCGAAGCCGGCTCCAATAGTTGATCCGGCTGGAACGTGAACAAGGTTTGGTCTGCCGACAACGTTGGGGTGCCCGGAACCGGTCGGGAATTCTGCTTCAACGTGAACGACGCATTCGGAGAGGTCATGACGAGAGGCTCGCCGTACCGCAATTCGATCGCGGTGGTGAGCGCTATGCCCGACTGTTTGTTGAAGGGCGTCGAGCTGACGATCAACGGCCCAGTGTCATCGTGAAATACAGGCACCACGACCGCGTCCGCGATGGATCCCGTGCCGTCGAACGCCATCACCGAGAGCTGGTTCTCCTGGTTGCGCTTGAGCTGTACCGTGAGGCTGAATTGGCCGTTGACGGTATCGGAAACCGTCTCCGACGCGCCGGCTATCGTGACGATCACCGGGGTGTCCGAAGCGGGCTCCCTCGAGACGGTTCCTCGAACATCGACCGTCGCGGTGAGGATGAACTGCGGAAGGGCCTCGACCGTCAAGGTCAACGTCCCGGAAGGCTCGGTGCCACAACTGAGCGAGAGCGCAACAACAATTGCCAACAACGAACGCTTCATCGTCCTCCTTAGGTCTTCGATGGGCCGGACTGCACCGGGATCAGCTTGGGCTGCGATACCAAACTCCAAAACATGGCCCCCCAACCGATGAGGAAACAGAGCCCGCCAATCGGTGTGATGGCACCCAGCCATCCGATCCCTGTGAAGGCGAGAAGGTAGAGACTACCCGAAAAGACGACCGTGCCCGCCACAAAAAAAATCCCAGCCCACCGAAGCAGAGGTGTCGCATGGCTCATCGAAAACACCCCAACCGCCAGGAGGCCAAACGCATGATACACCTGATACTGGATGGCGGTGTCAAACACGTCGAGCAACTCGCCCGAGATCCGGCCCTCGAGCCCGTGCGCCCCGAACGCCCCGGCGCCAACCGCGAGCAGGGCCAGCGCGGCCCCAATCGCCGCGAAGACCCGCCCGTTCGTCACGCGGCGTCCTCCGGTTCGGCGTCACCCGGGGGGTTCCCAAGTGCCGCCCGTGCATGCGGCGCCGCAGCCTCGCCCACGAGAAGCGTTGCTCCCGGGTTGATGGGCCCGTGGAGAATGCCCTCCGTGGACTGAATCACGAAGGGGATGCCGGCGGCCTCCAGCACGCCGCCCGCCATTTCGGCCTCCGCCTTCGTGTGAAAGTTGCCGATGGCAACTAAATCGCTCATTTGTTGGAATTGCCGCCGTTTTCAGCTATCCAAATCGAATACTGACCACCAAAGTTACCACCAAAATAGCCACGATGTTGAGCCACCAACCCGCCCGCGCCATGTCCACGGAACGGATCCGCCCCGACCCAAACACGATCGCGTTGGGAGGGGTCGCCACGGGGAGCATGAAGGCCATCGAAGAGGCCATGGCGGCCACCATCATGAGGGGTAGGGGCTCGAGGTTCAGTCCGGCCGCAACGCCCGCCATGAGCGGCATGCCCAGCGCCGCGGTGGCCGTGTTGCTGGTCAGTTCGGTGAGCAAGACAAAAACTGCCGCCGTTGCCAAGTACACGACGGTGGTAGGGGCACCTCGAAGGCCTTCCAAACGTCCTCCAATCCAATCGGTCAGCCCGCTATCGGCAAACGCGGCCGCAAGCGCCAGACCACCACCAAAGAGCAGGAGAATGCCCCAGGGGACCTTCTTGGCGGACTCCCAGTTCAAAGCCACCGGGAACCGACCTGTGGGCAACGGGATCACGAACAGCAACAGCGCTGCCCCAATCGCGATTCCCGCATCGCTGAGGTTTGGGAGGAGGTCGGTCAAACCCGGGATGCTGACTCCGCCGATGAGCTTCGGCGCCCGAAGGATCCACGCCAGGGCGGTCAGGGTGAAAACGATGAGGATATACTTTTCGGCCCCGGACAAACGGCCAAGTTGCGCCCGTTCTTTCGCTACGGTGGATGCCAACTGGGGAAGATCGCCCCGCACATCGAACAGACGAACCAACAGAAACCAACAGACCGCGAGCATTGGAACCGCGGCCAGCATTCCGACCATCATCCAGCTCCCGAAGCCAACATCGACATTCAACAAATCGCTCGCCGCGCCCGCGAAGATCGCGTTCGGCGGCGTTCCGATGAGCGTTGCAACGCCACCGATCGAGCAGGAGTAGGCGATGCCCAGCATGAGCGCCACCGCAAATTTTCCGTTTCCGGGGCCTTCAGCTGTCTCGGCACCCTCCACCACCGCACCGGCGACGGGTAACATCATGACGGCGGTCGCGGTGTTCGAGATCCACATGCTCAAAAACGCCGCTGCCAACATGAAGCCCAGGAGGACACGCGGCGCTTCCGTTCCCGCGATTTGCACCGTTGCCAACGCAAAGCGTTTGTGCAGGTGCCAACGCTCGAGTGTGGCCGCGAGAAAAAAGCCGCCAAGAAACAAAAAGATGATGGGGTTGGCATACGATACGGTGACGTCGCCGACGGAGTTGTCGGTGATCAAGGGCAAAGCAATAATGGGGAGGAGAGCCGTCGCCTCGAGCGGCACGATCGCGGTGAGCCACCAGAGCGCCATCCACGCAGCCAACCCCGCCACGCGCCAGGCCTCGTCGCCCAGTGCGCCGGGGGGTGGCAACAGCGCCGTCATGATTAGCAGGACCGGGCCGGCTGGTAAGATCAGTTTCTTCAGCACGACGGTTGTCGGTTGTCGGTTGTGGGGTGTGGGGTGTCAATGCCGAGGCCGATGCGAATGGCTGCACCAGCAGAATACCCGACAACCGTCACGTCGGTATCAAGGCTAGCGGATTCGTCCGTGTGATCTTCTCCTTCACCTCGTCCGGCAAGTCCAATGCCAAAAACTGATCGAGATTCTGCCGCAGGTCTTTGACACCTGGGCTCGGCCAATCGGTTCCCCACACGACTCGGTCTGCGATTTCTTCGAGTCGCGGGAAATATTCGAGAAGGCGCTTCGGAGGGATTCCCGACAGCTCGAGGTGCACGCTCTTGTGCCGACGTAATATGAAAAACGCTTCGTCCATCCAGAGCGGGCGTCCGCCGTGCGCCATGACGATGGTGAGATCCGGGAAGTCGATCGCGACGTCGTCGATCTCCATCGGCCTCCCGTACTTGCTTCGCGCCCCGGGAAAGATGCTCGTCCCGGTATGAATCAACACCGGTAGTCCCCGATCTTCGCAACGCCGATAGATGCGGCCGAGGTTGTCGAGGCCCATCGTGTGGGCGTTGGCGGGATAGAGTTGATGGGGTGGGTGGATCTTGAGGCACCGAATCCCCATGTCGAGCAGTGCCTCGACTTGTCCTTCGGGATCGGTGGTGAACCGCGGGTGCACGCCACCGAACGGGAGCAGCCGCTCCTTATTTGCCGAAGCATACTCCGCCGCAAACGAATTCGTTTCGTCGGTGAATCCCATGAGGTCGGGACTGGGGTAGTTGATGAGCCCGACGCGCCAGATGTCGGCCTTGTCGAGTAGGTCCAGCAGGAGTTTGGGATCGTCCATGAGCGCGGCGATACGGTCCCACTCCTGACCTCTCTGCATGACCTTCAAAACGTCAGGCTTGAGCTGGCGCCACGGTTGGATGTGGACGTGTAGGTCGGAAATGCCAGGGAGTTTAGTAGTCATGAAGGTCGGAAGAGAATGTCCACCATTATCTTCCGGTGAACGTCGGTTGACGCTTGTTCAGGAACGCGTCGACTCCTTCTTCCTTGTCTTCCGAGGCGAAGGCGAGCGAGAAGAGGGTCACCTCTTGTTTCAAACCCTCGTCGAGTGACGTGCGCATGCTGGTTCGCACGGCTTGCTTGATCAGCCGCAGCGCCACGGGGCTCTTCGAAGCGATGGTGTCAGCCAGTTCTTTGACCCGTGCTTGCAGTTGATCCGGGGGTACGACCTCGTCGACCAGCCCGATGCGGTGCGCCTCGTCGGCACGGATGAAGTCTCCCGTGTACAGCATCTTCAACGCGGCGCCCATGCCCACCAGTCGTGGCAAGCGTTGCGTTCCGCCGCCTCCGGGTAAGAGACCGAGATTGATCTCCGGCTGACCCAGCTTCGCCTTTTCCGAGGCGATCCTGATGTCGCAGGCCAAGGCGAGCTCACATCCACCGCCGAGACAAAAACCATTGATGGCGGCGATGATGGGCTTTGGGAATTGGTCCACGGCCAGAAACACGGACGAGTCGGTCATCACCCGGAACTGTTCCACCGGGCTTCTGCCCTCGAATTCGGCTATGTCGGCGCCCGCTATGAACGATTTCTCGCCGGCGCCGGTGACGATCACCACCCGGATGTCGTCGTTTGCCGCCAAGTCGTCCAACTCCTCCACCAGGCGGCCGCGGGTGGCGATGTTCAGTGCGTTGAGTTTGTCGGGACGGTTGATCGTGAGCGTCGCGACGTGACCGTCGATCTTCTTGAGAACTACTTGTTCGGTGGCCATTCGTAGAACCCTTTTCCGGTTTTCTTCCCAAGCTCCCCCGCTGCGACCTTGTCCCGCAGCAGGGCAGGAGGTTCGTAGTGAGGTTGCCCGAGTTCTTGGTGTAAGTATTCAGCGATCGCTAATCGTACGTCGAGTCCAACGAGATCCGATACCTTGAGCGGTCCCATGGGGTGACCGTATCCCAACTCGAGCGCCTTGTCGATGTCTTCGGGTTTTGCTACGCCTTGCTCGACCATCCGCATCGCTTCCAATCCCAACACGACACCGAGACGCGACGACGCGAATCCGGGGGAGTCGGTGACGACGATCGGTTGCTTCCCCATCTCTATGGTGATCTCGCGTGCGCGTTCGATCACGTCGGAGTCGGTTTGCTCGTGACGCACCAACTCCACCAACTTCATGATATGCACCGGATTGAAGAAGTGCATGCCCAGCACGCGACCGGGCCGTTTGGTCACTGCGGCAATCGATGTCACGGAAAGCGAGGAGGTGTTTGTCGCGAGGATGGCCGATGGGAGCGTTGATGAATCCAATCGCACAAACAGCTCGCGTTTGACCGCCAGGTCTTCGATCACAGCCTCGATGACCAAGTCAGCGCCCGACACGGCGGCTTCCATTTCCTCGATCATGGCAAGGCGTGCCAGTGCGTTCCGAGCATCCTGTGCCGAGATTTTGCCTCGCTCGACACTCCCGTCGAGGTTTTTTTGTATTCTGCCCGCGGCAGCGGTCAACGCATCAACGTTGGTATCGGTGAGGGCGGTCTCGTAGCCTGCCAGGGCCGCCACTTGCGCGATACCGTGCCCCATCGTCCCGGCTCCCACCACGGCCACATTCATGATAAGATTTTCCTCAGGCGATCGGGATAGTTTGTGCAGATGCCATCGACACCCATGTCGATGAACTCCTCCATGCGTGCAGGGTCGTTGACCGTCCATGGGATGATCTTCGCGCCGAACGCGTGAACGGCTGCCACCAATTCATCGTCCATCAACTCTTGACTTTGCCACAACTCGGTGGCCCCCGATTGCTCGAGCTGGATGAGCGGATTGAGGGGGTACGACGTCGACAGCACCCCACCCACCAACCCGTCGTGCGCCTTCAATAATCGATGTACGATCCGGTGGTCGAAGGAATGTACGTGGTAGTTCCCCGGAGCGGGCCCGGAGGCAAGCACCTCTAGGAACCGGGCTTGGTAGTCGGCGTCCAAGGTTTTGACCTCTACGAACACCATCACCTCCTCGTTGAGGAGATTGAGGACCTCGGACAACGTGGGAACGTGCTCACCGTTGGGTAACCGATGCTGCCGTACCCGCTCGAGAGGCGACGTGGGGATGTGAATGTCACCGACCGTCGCGTCGTGGTGCACCACAACAGATCCGTCTGCGGTCGCGTGAGCGTCCAGTTCAACCGCGTCGGCTCCAAGGTTCATCGCCGCGCGAAACGCGGCAAGTGAATTTTCGGTTTCCGCAGCCGACGCTCCTCGATGCGCGATGACCAGCAATTAATTTGTGCTCGACTTATGCTCGATCCAGTCGCTGTCCTTCATGATGTCGTGCAGCGTGGCGTACTCGGCTTCACTCGGCGTCACTTCGGCCATGTATTTCTGGTACGGCTCCGGACTCATCTCGTTGCCGTAGATGTCATAGCGCTGGTTCGCGTACATGCCGATGTTCCTGTTGAACTTCAGGTCGGGGATCTCGAGATGGCGATCGCGGTCCGGGATGTAACGGTTGAGGCGCTCCACCAAGCGAACACACTCCTCGCGGTACAAACCCCGTGAGGCTTCGTTCAAGTGGCCTTGGTCGGCCTCGTGCTGGTTTTCCCGCTCGTCGAAGCGTCCCTTCAATCCCCACACATACGCCCAGTGCGCCGACGAGGAGTTGTCGGTACCGAAGAGGTCGAACGCCGTGGGGACCCATTTATTGAAAAACTTCTGCATTAGTTCCGGCTCGACGTGACCCGCTTTGATAATTCGCAGTAACCCGTTGTTGCCTGTGCCAAGGTGATAACTCTCTTCCTTGAGCATAGGGCCCATCGAGCGGGCCAGCGGTTCAAACGCCGACGTCGACAGCATCTTCAGCTGGAATTTGCCGTCACGATCGATGAATTGGGTGTACGTAAAGAAGTCCAACCAGTTGTCCACCATCTCGTTGAAGCTACCAAGCAAGCGTTCACCCTCTTGTGCGTTCCGCTCGAGCAGCTTCGAGGCCTCCCGGCGCCCTTCGTCTCCAAAGTGCTCGCACAGGAGGTAAGACATCTGCCAGCCATGACGCATTTCCTCGCACATGACCCGCATGATTGACAACATGTCGTAGTCGCTGGGCGGCTTTATGAGCAAGTTGCGCTGTTGCTCGACCGAGGCAAACTCCGTGTCGCCCTGGTAGATGATCAAGTTCATGAGCGCGTCGCGGATGCGTTGATCCGGGATATGCATGAGCGTGGGCCATTTGTTCTGGCCCCTATAATGGCCGAACTCGATGGATGTGACCTCGGGATCGTCAAATTTTATGGTAAAGTCGAAATCCCGAAGTTCGCTGCGTTCGAGCCCCACCTTGTCCTGCCAATGCGTGAAGTAGTCGATCCAGTCGTCCCAGTTATGCAGTTTGCGCATCTGTGGCTCCTATTT
>JAPULP010000164.1 GCA_027294815.1 Gemmatimonadota bacterium
ATAGGAACCATATTGGCCGAGGTTCCGGGAACGTCCCCGAGCTACGTCATGACCGGCGACGAGCTTTACGTCCGTGCCAAGGTCATTTCATCGAAGCCGAAGGAGAACCCATACCGTGAGGGCGAAGTGGAAGTGGCATGGGTCCAGCCCGTTGTCGTGCTTCGCTGAGAACCGCCGACTCGGTCCGTCTGCCGCTCCCCGCTCCCTGCTCCCCTAGTTCGTCCCTCTCACTTCTCACTTCTCACCTCTGACGTCTCACCTCTCACTTCTTCCCACTTCCCCCCAACACACGTCCCGGCGATCGCGTCGTTCCCGGAGCCGAAGATGAAGCTTTCCAGCAACGTGGTCTCGTCACAGCCACGCAGGCCGGGATTGGCGAGGTCGACGGCGACGAAGTCGGCAAACGTGCCCGGGACGAGCCGGCCCGCCTCAATACCCAGCGAGGCGGCCCCGTTCTCCGTCGCGATCCGGAGCAGCGCGGGTGCACTCCTCCCTTGTGCGTCGGTGTGGACGCCGCGCGCTTGGTTCGCAAGGCGCTGGCCGTACTCGAGCCACCGCATCTCCTCCGTCATGCAGATCCGCGCGTTCGAGTCGGTACCCAGGGCGATACGGCCTTCGATGGCATGGAGCCCGGGAAGCGCCGGTATCCCGTCCCCGAGGTTGGCTTCGGTCAGCGGGCAGAGGCAGACTCGTCCGCCGGCATCGAGAAACCGTTCCATGTCGTGCGGGTCGGTGTGGGTACAGTGAATCGCCGTGACATTGGCGCACCCACTCAACACGCCATGCAACAACGCCATCGGCGGTTTGCCGTACGAGGTAATCGAGTCTTCAATCTCCTTTCGTTGCTCTTCGACATGGATATGAAACGGTAGCGAGCGTTTGACCGATTCGAGGTGTAATGCGGCGATGTCGTCCGGTTTTGCAGCGCGGATACTATGCACTACCGTCCCGAGGGTCTGGGTATTCGGGTCGAGCTTGTCGCGCAGCGAATCCAGGTGCTCCCAGTACGCTTCGGGCGACTCCGTGCGAAAACGCTGTTGGGGGGCACTCAACGGCTGCCCGATCCCCCCGGTTTTGTAGAACGCATTCAACAGCACGATTCGGATTCCGACGGCCGCCGCCGCACGCAACGCCAGCTCGTCGAATGCGTAGTCGGACGCGTCGCCCGAATGATGGAAATAGTGAAACTCTCCGACCGTCGTTATGCCGGCAGCGCGCATCTCGCGAAACGTTTGCAGGCAAAGTCGGTAGAAAGCATCCGAATCGATTTCTTGGACTAGGCGGTACATGGCTTCGCGCCACGTCCAGAAGCTCCCGCCACCTTCTGGGAAAGATTCCCCCTTGCCGCGAAGACCACGTTGAAAGGCGTGAGAGTGCGTGTTCACGAATCCCGGAAGCAACGCGTGTCGTGGGAAACGCATGGTCGGTTTGAGCCCAAGAGGACCGACGTCCATGATCTTGCCCCGCTCGTCGACCGCGATTTGTACGTCGGATGCGAATGACTCGCCGGTCCAAGTCCAATCGCCCTGAAACACTTGTTGCGGACTCACGGTGTTGTCACTCCGGTGACAGGCAATGTTTTGCGATGATCTCGGAGACGAGACGCGCCCCACGTTCGAGCTGGCCGATCGGCATCGATTCGTTCGGCTTGTGTGCAACCTCAATCGACCCGGGTCCCCAGATGACACACTCAAAACCCATGGTCTGTAACCAACCCGCATCCGTGGCATAGGAGACGCTGTGAGTGTCTTCCTGGCCGATGTGCCGGCACAGCGTCTGGTAGACGTGGGCGTCCTCGCGGAGCAACATCGGTGGGCTTTCGTACCGAACTTCTAAATCGTACTGCGTGTCCCCGAGCGCGTCGCGTATCGTTTCACGAATGCGTTCAAGCAGCGGCCCGCTCTCCATTTTCGGCAGGAGACGGAACCCGATGTTCAGCTCGCAAAGATCCGGCACCACATTGATCGCTGAACCGCCGGAGACCTGCGCGATGTTCAGCGGTACGAAGGGGACCTCGGGAAAATGTTCGCGGTTGGGCGGGTGTTCGCTCGCGAGTTTGGTTCGCAAGTCGGTCAGCGCCACGATCATGCGCCCAACGGGCTCGATGGCGCTGCGCCCCAGGTGAGGATATCCGCTGTGGGCCGGGGCCCCTTCCACGACCAGCCTGATTGCCATGTGTCCCTTGTGCATGCGGATGGCGTGCAATGACGTTGGTTCGCCGATGATCGTACTCTTTGGCATCATGCCGGCATCGGGCCAGGTATCGGCGAAGTGTTTCGCACCGATCGTGCCCACCTCCTCGTCGTACGTGAAGAGGAAAACGAGCGGGTGGATCAATTCCTTCGGATCGAGCTGAGCTGCGGCATTGGCCGCAATCGCCAAAAACCCCTTCATGTCCGACGCACCACGACCGACGTAGCTCTCGCCGGACTCGGTTAGCACGAACGGATCCGAGTGCCAGTCGGGTTCGTCGGCGGGGACAACGTCCATGTGGCCGGACAACACGAGTCCCTTCCGCCGCTCATCACCCTCCGGCCCGATCGTGATCACGAGGTTGGTCTTCCCGCTGTCGGGAGACGGGTTGCGTTGTATGCTAACCCCCGGTCGATCGAGGTACTGGCAGAGGAAGTCGGCCAGCGGGAGGTTACTGCTGCGGCTGACGGAATCGAATCCAACCAAACGAGCAAGCAGGTCGGCGTCACTCAGCAGGGGCATGACAATCCTCCAGTGATCTCGACGAACCCGAACTCAGCGCCGTACCGCGATGAGCTGTTTCACCCGTTCCCTCACTTCGGCCGCCTTTCCCGCCTGTTCGAGAGCGGCCCAAAGTCGAGCCACCGTGTCGGCGTCGATCAAACCGGGAGGAGATCTTCCTCGCGACCGTGTAGAAAGTCCCTGGTCGGTGCGAAAGGCGTCGACGGCCTCGACAGTCTCTGTGGTGTAGAGCGCCCGATCCCGACCGAGCTCCAGGGAATCGGATGCCGGGCGGAAGTATC
>JAPULP010000165.1 GCA_027294815.1 Gemmatimonadota bacterium
CGCACCACCAGCCCTTTACTCACACCCAGTTGCTTCGCAATCACCGTCTTCGAATACCCTTCCGAAAAGTAGAGGCGATGCACTCGCTGCCGTTGTTCAATAGCCTTTTTTTGTTCATAGCCACTCCACCACCATGATCGGGTATTCACCAAACCTGTATATTTCCATGAAAGAAAACCACCATTTAGGCGGTCCACTTTCTTTTGGCCATCAACCTGTAGCCTGTAGCCAGTGGACAGTGGACGGTGGAGTGTGGGGAGTGGGGAGTAGCTACTGGCCACTGGCTACTGGCTACTGGTCACTCCCCACTCCATGCACCGGATTCTCATACTCCGACGGTCGGACTGCGCCGCTCGAACAGTAACACATCCCGCCACTTCCCCTTCATCGGCCCAGCTTCCATCTTGCCGAGCCGCTCACGCGTCCCCACCTGTCGGAACCCGCACCTACTGTGCAACGCAATGCTGCCGGCGTTCTCCGGAAACATTCCGGCCTGTAGCGACCAGAACCCAGCCTTCTCGGACGCCTCGACCAACGCGGAGAGGAGAAGGGTGCCGACGCCCTTTCCCCGACCGGTCGATCCCACGTACACACTCACCTCGCCCACTCCACCGTAAACGCAGCGGTCCGTAACTGCAGATAACGCCGCCCACCCCACCACGTGGTCGTCCAACTCCGCGACGAGCCGGCAGGAGTCGGCATGCGCCTCATCCCAACGTTCCCAAGTCGGAACGGTGGTCTCAAAGGTGGCGTGCCCGGTTTCGATGCCTTCCTTATAGATCGCTGCAACCGTGGGCCAGTCAGCCTCGGTCATCACCCTGACTTCAATACCCATCGAGGTTTCCTCGCAAGACGCTCGGCTATCCGCTGCCGCTACTGAGGGTATCGAGAATCATCACCTTCTGCCAAATCTTTCGCGAAAGGCCGGTAGTTAGGTTCTCGATCTCGTTCACGGCTTGTAGTGCAATCCGATCATCAAAATACTGAACATACAGCGCCGCTATCTTGCTCGTGAGTGGCTGTCTCACGCCGCCGGCCGCGCGCTCCGCCGAGGGGCCGAAAGTCCGCTGCCGCGACGGCATCCGCGTAGGACACCTCATATCTCCCCGGACGATCGTTGCTCGGGGCTCGCATGGTTACCCAACGGCGCCAATTCACGGGCCACGGCCCGTGATCTCACTGTCCAAGGGGGGCGAGGGAGCCATCAGGGTCCGCCGGAAACCTCATCCCAGCGGGTGCCCAGCTCCAATACCGACCGACATACTTGAAACGGTGGGACCATTCGCATCATCTCCCGGGCGCTGCGTTTGTTACGTTTGGCATCGCAAGCGTAATCCCAGGTCTCCAATGTCAGGGAGTTGTGGGCGAGGGGTTAGAGGTCGCTGATCAGGATAGGCATCATAGGAGCAAGGCGTCCGCGATCGACGACGGCCCGGTCAGGGTTCTGGTCAGCCTGAAGCGAGGTTGACGTTCTCCGCTGATTGCCGCATTCATGATACCGCTGCTGTTGCAGTACAACGCCGCGCCCGCCGTGACTGCGGTAATGACGGTGGCGGGCCGGCATGTCGCAGTGGGGTCTTGGTTGATTCCCTGGATCGGACGGCGTTCATGAGCTTTGGGCTTTTTCCTTTTGACACCGGATGGGTCGGTTGGAACCACGCGATCAGGACCTTGTGAGCTCGCGCTTGACAAACTTGCTTAAAGGCCCGCTGCGCCCCTTCGTCCGCTGGGGGCGAAAGCGACTGTACACCGCGCGGTTTCACCGCCGTCTCCGGCAGCTTCAGCGGGGCGGTCCGCGACGGGTCCACTCCGCGCAGACCATCGATCCACAAACATCGGTGGATCGCCTGTGGCAGCGCCTCAACGATGCCCTTCCCCAACGAATTCGACGTTCCGAATGTTGGTTGGGACGTCCGCCTCTCTCCGAGGGCATCAACGACCACTGGCAGCGGTACGCACCGGCATACGAAGGCGTCGGGCGGGAAAAGGCTCTCGAGCATGCCTTGACGTTCGAGCTACTCGATTTCAACAGGGTCTCTCGCTACTGCGACATCGCCGCTGCGACAAGCCCGATCCGCTACCCGCTGCGTGACAATTGGGAGGATGTCGAGGCGTGGCGCCAAGACATGCTGTTTCAAACCGACTTCGAGAAGCGTGTGATCGGCGGATACGCACAGTCGATGGATGCCGTGGAGGCAGGATTCTTCGACGCGCTCACCCTACATTGCTCTCTCGAGCATTTCACCGGCACATCCGATGTGGAGTTCGTGCGCGAGGTGGACCGAACCTTGAGTCCTCGAGGTGCGTGTCTGATCCTTCCCCTCTACGTGGCTGACACTCATCGGGTGTACTTCGATCCTACCGTCATCTCATCCGACGTGGCGTTCAGTTACGACACGGAAGGTGAACTCTATGCCGTGTACGGCTACCATCAGGAGCACGGTCGTTTTCACAGTCCGGAGACCCTCGCGTCGCGACTTCTCGGAAATGTGCCGCCGACCTTGAATGCAACGATCATCCGATTCCACGACCAGCAGTCCGTCGGGCCTGAGATTTATCTACGATTCGCGCTCGTGCTGCATAGGGCGGACTCCGTGTTCCGTGAAGATCCCACTCAGCACTCGCCAGCCAAGAACTAGCTTCAACGCTTTTACCCGAACGCCGTCTCCGTCGCGGAAGCACGCTCGGCGCCGCGCCGCCCGCGAGCGATGTCGAGGGGCAATGGCACAATCGGCGCCAACATCTCGAACGTCGAATCCTTCTGGAAACAACACAGTACCAACATCTCCCCGGTTGGGGCAGATACGGTCCAGCGAGGCAATGTGTCGTCCCGCGCCCGGCTACTGCACCGGCGCCCTCGGATACAAGGACACCAGCACATAGTTATCCGTCGGGAAGTACAACCGGGCGGCCGCGCGAATCTTCTCAGCCGTCAGGCTCTCGATGAGATCGTAGCTGATCAGTCGCCGCGGGTCCGCCCCGTATTGATCAGACGCCATCAGCTGCGCCACCCAGTATCGGTTTTCTTTGAGATTTGTCTCCTTAGAACGCCGCTGGATCTCCCGGACTTTGCCTACATCTTCGTCCGACGGACCGGCGGTCTTGAACTTCTCGATCTCCTCGAACACGACGGCCGTGAGCTCCTCCACGCGCTCCGGTGCTGAGCCGAACCTGATCCGCATCGTGAACGCCTGGTCCGGGAATTTCTCATATGATCCCGAGACGTTAGCACTGTACGTGCCACCGAGGTCCTCACGCAGCCGCTCCCGTAGGCGCAGCTGCAGCGCGGAGGCAAGGGATCTAACGACGTGCCGGTTCGCCGCCGTGTACTCAAACGAGCCGGTGAAAATGATCTGCGTCATGCTCTTCGGCTCAACGCCCTTGCGCACAACTTTCCGGATCACGCCGGTAGGAGGATCAAT
>JAPULP010000166.1 GCA_027294815.1 Gemmatimonadota bacterium
ACTTCCGAGTCCGGAAGTACCCGTAACCACCAAGGCCAAGTGCCAATATGAGTTCAAGCCCCATCTGATTGTCCTCCCAATGTCCCAGTACGAAACGTACCATTTCTGAGTTTCAGGAGCCAGTTTTTGCGAACTCCGTCAATACAGTCTAGCCTAGATCTCGCTCCCTCCAAAGCCTTCTTCGCCGTCTCGGGCTCGCCCTACAAATCTAGCGCCGATCGTAGAGCATCGACGTCGTCTTGGTCGTTATAAAGATACGGTGCGACCCGAATGGCGTTGCCCCGCACCGCAACCGACACCTGTTCGGCGGCCAACCGCTCGCGGAGAGCTGTCTCGTCCATGCCCTCCGGAACCCGGAATCCGAACATGTGCGGGCTGCGCCACCGCTCTTCGGTCACCTGGAATCCGGCGTGCTCCAAGTCATCGACCAATCCGCCGATCAACGTTCGACAATATTCGTCGACATTGTCGACCCCCCACTCCTGGAGCTGTTCCAGCGCGGCAACGAACATCGGGGTCAAGATGAAGTTACTCGCCTCGCCGACATCGAACCGGGACGCACCCGGCCTGTATTCGTCCTGGTAATCCACCAAACGGCTGAAGTCCTCGCTCCCCACGCGTGCCTTCCAACCTTCTTCCAACGGCACGCCGTCGTCGTAACGCGGACCGTAGTATGCCGCTCCGATGGAGTACGGGCCCCCAATCCATTTGTATGCGGCACATACGACGGCATCAGGTTGAAGAAGCTGTACGTCGAACGGTACCGCACCGATGGACTGCGTACCGTCTATCACCAGTGCCGCGCCGACCTCGCGCGCGCGGTGCGCCACAGCCTCGAGGTCGAAGCGTGTTCCGTCGGTCCAGTGCACGTTCGGAACAGCGACGACCGCTGTCGCGTTATCAATGGCATCGAGCAACTCGGCATTCCAACTTTCGGCTCTCCGGGCCGCCTCGGTTCCGGGAGCGACCACTTTCAACTCGGCGCCGGTCTCGCTGCATCGTCGTCGCCAGGGATAGACGTGAGACGGGAATTGGTCGATGAGAGTCACCACGTTCTGTGCGGCCGTGAGGTGCGTGTTTCGGGCGACGGTCGAAATGCCATAGGACACCGCTGGGATGACCGCGATCCGCGAGGCCTCTGGAACACCGATGAGGTCGGCGAACAACTTGCGTACATCGTTGGGTCCCTGAAAAAAATCGTCCGGCGTGATATCCGCCGGCATGGTTTTGCGACGGATTCCGTCGACCCCGGCAGCCTGCACACGTTTCGACAGCGGGGACATGTACGCGCAGTTCAGGTAATGTCGTCCTGGCGGTATGGAGAACAGGTCTTTCTTGCAGGGAATCATGGTCGAGTTGAATTCGAGGTAGACCGAAAGGTAACGCCCCAACCAAACCCGTCTTTATATAAGGAACGCGGATCTCCGACGCTCGTCACGAGTCCGGTATGGCGGGACGTCCCCTCTGAGGTTACGATTTGGCACCTTTGCGGCACAGAATGGTACTTGTTGCTGACACGGCAACTCTGAAACGAAATTACCACATCATGCGAATCATATTCATTCTGTCAATGGCGCTGACATCGTTCAGCGCGCAGCTCGACGCGAGGCAAGGCGAAGAGGAAACTCAGAGCTCACGAGCCCAGCGGTCGTTTGTGACCCTCGCGCTGGCTCTAGGAGCAAACGGGTACAACCGTGTCGAAGGCCTTCCCTTCGAGTTTGGCGTCACCGCCCGATCGGAGGGCCCGGAGCCGTTTCGGGGGCGTGCCGTGACAATTCTCCGGACGGCACCCGCCTTTGGCCTGGACGCGGTCGGCTATTCGATCCGAGGCGAAAAACTCTTTCTCGGATCGAGACGGCTGGTCGTTGGCGCAGAAGGGTATTCGGAACTGCGGGCCATCGAAGGCCGTGGTGTATCGAGCATCGAGAACTCCTTCAGTGCGGCGATCTTCCACACCGATTATCGCGACTACTACAATCGTCAGGGATTCGTCGGGTACGCCACTTACGCACCCCGCAACTCCTCCTTTTCCGCGGGCGTCGAGATCCGCACCGAGCGACACGACGTCATACCAAGCGGTAACCCGGAGTCGGTGTTCGACAACAGGAAGCTCTGGCGCGCGCAGCCGCTGGTCGCGGACGGGAGAGTGCACTCGGGCTCGGCGTCGATTCGGTACGACAACCGGGAGCGTCGTCGGCTCGACCGAGGAAGCGGATGGCTGATCGACGCCGAGATCATGCACGCGTTCGGCGGGGATCTCACCTTTACAGACGTGGTACTCGTGTTGTCCGACAACATGGCCGGCCCACCGATTACCGGTCTCCCGACGATGGAGGCCACGTTTACCAAGGCCTCTCTGGACGCCCGGCGTTACAACGAGATTGGTGACGTCAGCCTCAATTTCCGGCTTGCGGTCGGCGGCGTGCTCAACAACGAGGCTCTCCCACCGCAATTCCAGCACGCCCTCGGCGGTGTGGGAAGCCTGCCGGGACTGCCCGACTTTGCCAAAGATCCCGCCACGATGACACCGGCCATGGATTGTGGCGCGCGCAATTTCTTTGTCCGCACGGCGGGCATGAACCAGTTGAGCGCCAACTTCTTTCCCTTCTACGGCTGCGATCGGTACGTCTTGTTTCAGGCACAACTCGAGGGCTATTTCGGGTTTGAGATCGCCGACACCGACCTCGATTTTCGCGACGAGGGATTGGCGGTGAACCTCGAACTGATTCCAAGGTGGATCGTGTTCTTCGACGCCGCGCAGGCATGGGCGCTCAACAACATCGGTCCGTTTCTGCGAAACGACGAAAGCCGACGCTACGACGCAGGCGGCGGTATCGCCTTCGGCGACCTGGGATTCTACTTGGGCGTTCCTCTCGCCGGAGACGACAAAGACGTGCGGTTTGTCGTGAGGCTTGGGGGACGATTCTAAAGGACGGGGCGGGAGCAGAATTCATTCTGAAGAGGGTGCGATGACAAATACAGCGACCGGATTGAACGACCTCGATCGTCGGAGTTTCATGACGTACCTCTCGGTGCTCGGCATCGGCGGTACCGGGCTGTGGCAACGGGCCCGACAAGAAGGGTCCGTCACCAAAGACATGATCGCGCAAGCGGAAGGTGTGTTCGGGCTGGAGTTCACGGACGAGGAACGTGAGCTGATGGTCAGGAATCTGAACCGGAACATCACCTCGTACGAGGCCCTCCGCACGCATGACATCCCGAATTCGGTGCCGCCGGCGATCGTGTTCGACCCCGTGCTTCCGAGCATGAAACTGCCAACGGAGGAACGAGAGTTCCGCTACACGCGCCCGACTGGCGTTTCTCGACCGGCCAACCTCGAGGAATTGGCTTTCGAACCGGTAACCGTGCTGAGCGAGTTGGTTCGAACCAAACAAGTCGCGTCGACCGAACTCACCCGGATGTACCTCGATCGGCTGAAGCGACACGGCCCGACGCTCGAGTGTGTCATCACACTGACCGAGGAACGCGCGCTGCGACAGGCGCGCCAGGCCGACGCAGAGATAGCGCTCGGAAAATACCGCGGGCCATTGCACGGGATTCCATGGGGCGCCAAGGATCTTCTCACGGTGAGGGAGTACCGCACCACGTGGGGCGCTAAACCATACGAGACCCAGCAACTCGACGACAACGCGACGGTGGTCGAACGGCTCGACGACGCCGGAGCGGTCCTGGTAGCCAAACTGACACTGGGCGCCCTGGCGCAAGGCGATGTGTGGTACGGCGGCCGGACACGCAACCCGTGGAATTTGGAACAGGGTTCGTCGGGATCGTCAGCCGGACCTGCCTCCGCGACGGTGGCAGGGCTCGTGGGATTTAGTATCGGGAGCGAGACTTTGGGATCGATCGTCTCACCGGCCACGCGATGCGGGGCGAGCGCACTGCGCCCCACGTTCGGACGCGTAAGTCGGCATGGCGCGATGGCGCTCTCGTGGACCATGGACAAATTGGGACCCCTTTGCCGCAGCGTCGAAGACTGCGCCCTCGTGCTACACGCCATCCACGGCGCTGACGGAAAAGACCCCACGGCACGCGACGTTCCGTTCAACTGGGATCCCGAGATCGAACTGTCCCAGCTGCGGATTGGCTACTTGAAGTCGGTATTCGACGAAGAACCGTCCGAGCAGCAGCGCGAAAGCCGCGCCGCCGATTTTCTCGCTCTCGATGTGTTGCGCAATCTCGGGGCAGAGCTGATTCCGTTTGAACTGCCGGACGACCTCCCCATCGGCGCCATGCGGATCATTCTGAGCGCCGAAGCCGGGACAGCGTTCAACGACCTGACACTGAGCGGCCGCGACGACGAGCTGGTCCGTCAAGGCCCCGGTGGCTGGCCCAATTCGTTCCGCACCGCGCGCATGATTCCGGCCGTAGAGTACATCCAAGCCAACCGGTTGCGCACCATCGCCATGGGCGCTTTGGAGTCGCGATTCGCTGGCATTGACGTGTTCGTCGCACCAACGCGCGGCGGGCAAACGCTGTTGCTCACCAACCTCACCGGACACCCGACCGTTGTCGTGCCAAGCGGTTTCCGCGAGAACGGTACACCCATGAGCATTTCATTCGTCGGCAAGCTCTTCGGCGAAGCAGACGCGTTAGCGGTGGCCAAGGCTTTCCAGGATGCGACGGGGCTTCACAGGAGAAAGCCGGAGCGGTTTGTGTAGGGAGCAGTAGAGGCAGGGGAGGCAGTAGAGGCAGGGGAGGCGGAACCCAGCCCTCCTCTGCCTCCTCTGCCTCCCCTGCCTCCTCTGCCTCTCTAGCCCTCTCCCCAATTCTTGATGAACACCTCCGGCTCCACACCCAACGCGTCCGCCATGCGCGAGATGTAGTTGAAGTAGGCGATCACCTGCGTCGCGTCGTGGATCGCCGTGTCATTCAATCCGTGCGCACGCAACGCGTCGAGATCTTCTACGCTGGAGGAGTGCTGGTGGTGCGTGAGTTTGGCCGCGTACTCACACAGCGCGCGATTGGTCTCCGACAGCGGCGCGTCACGCCAATTGCGCGCCACGGCGTGCACCAGCGCATCCGCACCGTCGGCGCCTAGTTGTTCTTCATCGACCTCTGCCCGGAGGTCGTGCGCGTGTGCCTGCGTTCAGTAACGACAGTTCAGCTCTGCAGACACCACGGTGGCCAGCAGCTCGCGTTGGAACCTCGAGAGCGGCGACCGCCCGAACATGATGGATGCGTAAAAATCCATGCTGGTCTTCAAGACCAGCGGATTGACGCTCATCACCTGGATGATGTTCCACACGCGCCCCGCCCGCTCGATGGCTTTGTCGAGCTCCCGTTTGAGCGCTCCGGTGGCTCGATCCGGGGTGACCTCCTCAATCCACGCCATAACCGTCCTATCCGCA
>JAPULP010000167.1 GCA_027294815.1 Gemmatimonadota bacterium
ATGAGTTGCGGGAAAAGACGCTCATCCACTTCTCGGGAAGCCTCGTCACACCTGCGGCCAAGGGGATGCATCCCCTGACAACATTTGGCGCAGACCTCAGCGATCGCGTGACATACGAATCCATACCGTTTGTTTGCGAAGACGGCGAGCCCCGCTTTGAAGACGTGTTTCCAGAGTTGCCAAACCCCCACTACACTCTCGCCGCGGATCTCAAACCCTTGTATCATGGCCTTGCCGTGATGGCCGGCAGTTTTACCATGTTGTTGTGGAACAAGCTGTTTCACACCTTTGAGGAGCAATTGCAGCTGCCTCCCAGCGTCGCCTTTCCCTATCTCCGTCAGGTTGCGGCCAACCTCGAGCAAGCACCTGACACCGCTTCGACGGGCCCCATCACGCGGGGCGATCGAGATACGATTCAGGCCAACCTCGCCGCCCTCTCCGGTGATCCGTACCACGATGTCTATGTTGCGTTTGTAAAAGCTGTCGCACCGGAACTGCTAGAAGGTCACCCATGAATGCCCTGGACTTTCGCCGCAGAAAAAACGACGGAAAGAAGATCTCGATGACGACGTGCTACGACTACTGGTCGGCACGGATTCTCAGCGACACCGCTATCGACGCCATCATCGTCGGCGACAGCGCGGCCATGGTCATGCACGGTCACCCGTCCACGCTGCCCGCCACGACCGACCTCATGGTGCTGCATACCGAGGCGGTTGCCCGAGGCGCACCAGAAAAATTCCTCATCGCCGACATGCCCTTTCTTTCGTTCCGCAAAGGGCTGAAGCCGGCGATGGACACCGTGGAAGCGTTGATCCACGCGGGCGCCAACGCGGTCAAGCTGGAGGGGATTGACGGAATCGAAGACGTCGTCGAACGCATCGTCCTTGCCGGCGTGCCGGTCATGGGACACCTAGGGCTCACCCCACAAGCCGTGAACCGACTCGGCGGGTTCAAGCTACAAGGCGTCAGCAAAGAGTCGGCGGCTCAACTCACCGATCAAGCGAAGAGAGTTGTGGATGCCGGCTGTTTCAGTATGGTGCTCGAGTGTGTCCCGATCGACACGGCAAGACAGATCACGGCCACCGTATCGATTCCAACCATCGGTATCGGCGCGGGTCCACATTGCGATGGGCAGGTGTTGGTCCTCCATGACCTCGTGGGATTCAATCGTGATTTTCAGCCGAAATTTGTGAAGGCTTATGAGGACGGCTTTGACCTCGTGCAACGCGCGGTGAACGCATTTGACCGCGAGACCAAGGAAGGGTCTTTCCCAACAGACGCTCAGACCTACGGCTGATGCAAACCGTACGTGCCGTGGCTGGATGGAACACCGTTCGGGTTGAAGTCGAAAGTTCCGGCCACACCATCGGGTTCGTACCGACGATGGGTGCACTGCACGCCGGTCATACCTCGCTGGTCGAGCGTTGCCTTGCGGAGAACGACAAGACCGTCGTCAGCATCTTCGTCAACCCGACACAATTCAACGATCCCAAAGACCTCGAGAAGTATCCGCGCAGTGTGGATGTCGACTCCCGAAGGCTCGAAGAGCTTGGTGTCGACTACTTGTTTCTCCCTGACCGAGTCACGGTCTACCCGGATGACTATCGGTACCGGCTGACCGAAACCGACTTGAGCACTAGACTGTGCGGAGCCCATCGACCCGGCCATTTCGAAGGGGTGCTGACGGTCGTCATGCGTTTGTTCAACATCATCCGCCCGCACCGAGCGTATTTTGGCGAAAAGGATTATCAGCAGTACCGCCTCATCGAAGACATGGTGACCGCTTTCCTCATGGACGTGGAGATCCGTTCATGTCCCATTGTGCGGGACGCGGACGGGGTGGCGGTGAGTTCACGCAACGCCCTGCTATCGGCCGATGGGCGAAAGCTGGCGGCCGAGTTTGCTTCTATCTTGAAGAATGGTGATTCGGCGTTGGCGGTTCGGAACAGCCTCGAGGACCGTGGGATTCACCTCGATTATGTGGAGGACTGGTTGGGGAGACGGCTGGCGGCTGTATTCATTGACGAGGTACGACTCATCGACAACGTGGAGATTGAGAGTGAGAAGTGAGAAGTGAGAAGTAAGAGGGCCAACTCCCCAACCCGTGATAGCCACGGAAAGCACGGACCCCCTCCCCGCCCGACCTAGGGCTCCCCTGGAGAAGAGCACCGCAGTTCTGAGCCGCCCGTACAAGAACACCCCGCGCATTCTCGACCCGGCTAGCATCCTCTGAAAGCGGCAAGGCAAGGGCATCCCCTTTAATAAGGAATAGGAACCCGTGAGGGCGCGTCTGAGGCGCGGTCGAGTTTTTGAATAGCACGGCCCCTTGACAATCGACCTATCCCCATCATACTACCGACCGACCGGTAGGCTACCGACCGATCGGTAGGCCATGCCCGAACATCGAGCAGGAGAGGGAATGAATCAGGCTGTCCAGGGGAGAGAGGGGGTGGAACTCGCCCCGAATCGGTATCGCGAGATCCTCGAGATCGCGGCGCGGATGATCTGCGAGAAGGGCTACGAGGGGGCTTCGATCCAGCAGATCGCCCAGGCCTGTGGACTCACGAAGGCGGGGCTGTATTACCACATACAGAGCAAAGAGCACCTGCTCGTTGAGATCATGCACTACGGCATGGACCTCTTCGAGGAGCGGGTGCTGTCGCAGGTGGAGTCAATCCCGGACCCGTTGGAGCGTCTCCGGACCGCCATGGCGAAGAACGTCCTGATGGTCACCAGCGATCGCACCAAAGAGATCACCATCATCCTGCACGAGCACGCGACGCTGACCGGCGACGAGCTGGACCGGATCAACACGCGCAAGAAGCGCTACGTGCGATTTCTCGAGCGCTCCTTTTCCGAGGCGATCGCCACCGGGCAGATTCGGCGGGTTGATCCCAAGGTGGCCACCTTCGCCTTCCTCGGCGCGGTCAACTGGATCTACAAGTGGTTCCAGCCCGACGGCCACATCTCCGAAGAGCAGCTCGTCCGTGGGATGCAGGACGTTTTCTTCGGCGGTCTGGAGCCACGGTCGAGCGCGAAGCCGGAGGGATCGTGACAACGCGACCGAGACAACGCGGCCGCGACAACGGAAGAACCATGAAACCTATCGCTATCACCGGTATCGGATGTCGGCTGCCCAAGGCCAATAGCCCGGCCCAACTGTGGCGCAATCTGTGCTCGGCCGAAAGTGCGATCGAGGAGATACCGGATGCGCGCTACAACGCCGAGGCCGCTTATGACCCACGCCCGGGCACCCCGGGCAAGCTGTACACGACCACGGCGGGGCTGGTGGACGACCCGGCACGATTTGACGCGAGCTTCTTCGGCGTTTCGGGGCGGGAGGCCGAGAAGTTGGATCCTCAGGCGCGGCTCATGCTCAATGTCAC
>JAPULP010000168.1 GCA_027294815.1 Gemmatimonadota bacterium
CCATGGCGATCTTGATGAGGTCCGCCGCAGATCCTTGAATCGGCGAGTTCATGGCGGTTCGTTCCCCGAATGAGCGGATATTGAAGTTCTTGTCTTTCAATTCCGGGATGTAGCGCCGCCGGCCGAACAGGGTTTCGACGAAGCCGTTCTCACCCGCCCGGACAATGGTGCTGTCCAAAAATGCCCGAACGCCCGCAAAGCGCTCGAAATAGCGCGCGATGAAGTCCTTCGCTTCTTCCTGGGAAACGCTGAGTTGCCGGGCCAGTGCGAACGGTCCCTGACCATATATGGTCGCGAAATTGATTGTCTTCGCCCGGGCCCGCATTTCGCCGGTCACAGCGTCAGGTTCGACGTCAAAGATGATGGCTGCCGTCTCTCGGTGGATGTCTCCTCCGCGCTCGAACGCATCGATGAACGCCGCGTCGTCCGAGAGATGCGCCAACACACGCAATTCGACTTGCGAATAGTCAGCCGTAATGAATGCACAACCGGCCGCCGGAACGAAGCAGCGCCTGATCTCGCCGCCGCGCGGCGTCCGTACCGGGATGTTCTGCAGGTTGGGGTCTGAAGAGGAGAGACGTCCCGTAGCGGCACCGGTTTGATTAAAGCTCGTGTGCACACGCTGGGTTACGGCGTTAACGCTCCGAGGCAGGGAGTCGACATAGGTGGAGCGCAGCTTGGCCAACTCCCGATATTCCAAGAGCAGCTTCGGCAGCTCGAAGCCCATGCCCGCCAGCTGGGCCAACACGTCCGCATCAGTCGACGCCCCAGTCTTGGTTTTCTTGAGGACGGGCAGTTGTAGCTTCTCGAACAATATGTGACGGAGTTGCAGGGTGCTGTTGATGTTAAAGTCCGTCCCCGCCTCTTCGTGGATGGATCGTTCGAGCGCCTGAAGCTCGCCGCGAAAATCGCTCGACAATCCAGCAAGCCGCTCCGAGTCTAACTTGATGCCCTTCCATTCCATCTCGACGAGCACCGCGATGAGGGGCATCTCGATTTCCTCGAGAAGACGTCTGAGTCCTGTGGACTCCAGCTGCGGCGCGAAATAATCCCGCAAAGCGAGGACCGCCGCACAATACTGCCCCGCATACTGGCCCGCTTTATCCAGCGCAATCTCAGCGAAAGGACGTTTCCCCTTACCCTTCCCCACAACCTCTTGGTAGGGCGGGATGCGCAGTCCCAGGTGTTCGACTCCGAGCGCGCTCAACGCATGAGACCGCTTTCCCGGATCCAACAGGAAACTGGCAACCATCGAATCGTAAGAAACGCCTCCCAATTCGACACCTACCGTTCGAAGCCGGAGCCAGTTTCGCTTTAAGTTGTGGCCGGCCTTGGGCACCTCGGGATCCTCCAGCAGTCCTTTCAATCCCGCCATAGCGGGGTCGGTCAACGGCGGAAGGTTGGGGGGAGCCGTGTTGTTGAGCAGATCGCCATCGGGCGCTCGATGCGCAAACGGTATGTACCAGGCGCCCCCCGGTTCCACGGCCAGGGCAAGACCGTCCAAGCCAGCCACGTGCGCATCTCCCGGCGGACCATGAGTACTAATCGCCAGCACGTCGGCCCGACGGGCCTCGGCAACTAGACCTTCGATCTCCGAGACCGACGAAACCACAGTCCATCCAGCACCTTCGGTAGCAACGGTCTCTTCGCCGATCTTGTCCATCAGCGAATGGAATTCCAGCTCCGCAAACAACGCTCGCAACCTCACCGCGTCACCTTCCCGCGCACAAAGCGCGTCGAGATTCAACTCGACCGGCACGTCCTTGCGGATAGTCACCAAATCCCGACTCAACCTTGCGACGTCGGCATCGGCGAGCAACGCCTCGCGAGCACGTTTGCTCTTTACCTCCGGTGCGTGCTCGAGAATTGAATCGAGGTCGCCGAACTCCTCGATCAGCTGCCGGGCGGTCTTGTCCCCGATTCCCTTCACCCCTGGCACATTGTCCGACGAATCACCGACCATCGCCAGATAGTCGATCACCCTCTCAGGAGGCACTCCCAACCGGCAAGCGGCATTCTGCTCGGTCACAAATTCCTCTTGCACCGCCGCAGGGCCTCCCCGCCCGGGGTTCAACAAAGAAATGGTCGGCCCGATCAGTTGATAGAAATCCTTGTCTCCTGACACAATGACCGCGTGCACACCCGCCGCACCTGCTAACGTCGCCAGCGTGCCGATTACATCATCCGCCTCATAGCCGTCTACGGCAACGAGTGGGATGCCGAACGCTTCCAAGAGCTGCTCGATCCGCTCGACTGAACTGTCGAAAGTATCCTGCAACTCCGCGTCCAACTTCTCGCGGGTCGCCTTGTACTCGGGATAGGTCTCCTTGCGGAAGGACGATCCTGCATCATGGACCCATACGAGATATTCGGGCTTATACCGTTCGCGAATCCGAAGCAAAAAACTGGCCACGCCCCAGGCCGCCGATGTGTTCTCTCCCCGTCCAGTCGTCAGCGGGCGCGCAATCATCGCAAAGAAGGCGCGATAGATTATCGCGTACCCGTCTATCAGAAAAAACTGGGGTCTCGAAAACTCAGACATTGGTTAGCGGAGTATACAGAAAAACCCCGCCGGAAAGCCGGCGGGGTTCTCAACAGCGATGGTGAAACTACCGTTCAGGAACTCGGCCGCTGCACGTGAGATGCATGAAGCCCCTTCTCGCCTGGCTCAACCTCGAACTCCACCTCCTGTCCCTCGGCAAGGGTCTTGAAGCCCTCCATTTGAATGGCGGAGAAGTGAACAAACACGTCCTCGCCACCACTCTCCTGCTCGATGAAACCGTAGCCCTTCGCATCATTGAACCACTTCACCTTCCCTTTCGACATCGGGGACTCCTCCTGCAAATAGATTGGTTACGCTGGCGTTCCGCCGGCTTCCAAAAAAACCGTTACCGCCATTTTGTTGCGAGTACCAGGGACCTGTCAAGCGTCTGGAATCTGAAGAGTCGAGGGGGAAGGGAAAGGTTGGGGAAGCCCAATGCCGGCAGCCGTTCGTAACACCAAGCCCCACTTGAATGTACGTCAGTCAAACATGAGAAACCCCGTTGCCAGTTCAGCTCAGGATCCAGATGACGGTTGCCACAGCCGGTGCCAAAACGAGGTTGTCATCCAATGGCCATGACCAGCGCTCGGAGGCTGCCGCCGTAAGCGAGGCGGCAACTACGGAAACCAAGGGCATACCCAGGGCCAACAACACGACCAACGATGCGGCTAGCACCGCCCCCGTACCAATCCAGCTCTTTGGCTCACCCTCACCCCACCGACTGCCGACCGCCGACGCGATTGGATCCGCCACCGCAGCCGTGAGAATTCCTGCAGCGGGACCAGGCACCGGAATCCACACCGCGCTGGCATAGCCCAACAAGAGCCAAAAGGCACCGCACGGCCGGCGAGACTCCTCGGGCCGGAACACGGGGACCATACGGACGAGCACTTCCCTGAATGCGGCAAAGCGGAGACGCGCAAGCTCCAGGAAGAGAGCGACCACCGCAAGCCCGGTCATTCCGAGCCGCAGAGTAGGCCATCCCGCAAATACGCCGACCAGCACGACGGCCCCGGTGCTCACGTGGATAGTGCGCCGTAAGGCGCTGTCGCTCACGGGTGGATGCTCTCGCCGTACAGAGCGCTGTACAGCTCCCGGTTGCGCAAGAGCGTCTGGACGTAGGCACGCGTTTCGGCGAACGGGATCCGCTCGGTGAACAGGAACCAATCTCCTGCTCTAGCCTCCGGAAACCTGAGCCAGCGCCTCACTCGTGACCCCCCGGCGTTGTACGCAGCAAGGGCGGGCACGATCTCACCGTCGTACTGTTCGAGCATCCGCACGAGGTGGGCCGCGCCGAGATGGACGTTGGCGTCGGCAATTCCGAGAAACGCGTTGTCCCAGTCTACCCGAAGTTGGCGTGCC
>JAPULP010000169.1 GCA_027294815.1 Gemmatimonadota bacterium
CGTCAGTGCTTCGGCGAACTCCGCCGTCGAGTGAAAACGATCCGCCGGTGTCTTGGCCAACGATTGCCTGACAGCGGCAGCGACATTGGGCGGCACCAACTCGCGCGCCCGTGTGATGGGGGCCGGCGTTTCCGACAACACCTTGGCGATGATCGCCTGTACTGTGCTTCCCATGTGCGGAGGATCGCCCACCAGCATCTCGTAGACCGTCGCGCCGAGTGAGTACACATCGCTCCGCGCATCCAACTCCCGATCTCCCGTCGCCTGCTCGGGGCTCATGTAATGCGGTGTGCCCAGTGAGAGCCCCGTTTCCGTCAACCGCGTTCCGCCTGCTTGACTTACCGCCAACGCGATTCCAAAGTCGGCCACGAGCGCCTGCCCCGCTTGGAGGAGAATATTCTCGGGCTTGATGTCGCGATGGATGACGCCGCGCTCGTGCGCGTAGCTCAACGCCCCCGCCACAGACTTCGCGATCTCGACGGTCTCCTCGACCGCGAACTGTTTCTCACGATTCAGCTTGTCGCGCAGCGACTCGCCCTCGATGTAGGGCATGACGTAATACAGGAACGCGTCGGCTTCGCCGGAGTCGTAGAGCGGGAGGATGTTGGGGTGTTGCAGGTTGGCGGTGACCTCGATCTCCTTGAGGAACCGTTCGGCGCCGAGAACGGCGGCCAGCTCGGGCCGCAACACCTTCACGGCCACCTTGCGGTGGTGTTTCAAGTCCTCGGCGAGGTACACAGTCGCCATCCCGCCAGCACCGATCTCCCGCTCAATCGCGTAGCGGTCGGCGAGGGCGGTGGAGAGGCGGTCGGTCGCACTACTCATACGCGTCTCATTTGCGTCGATCCACTCATTTCCGTGAAATCCGTGGCTCCGATGCGGTAGCGGTCCGTGAGGGCCGCGCGGAGTCAGACGCCAATCGGCTCGCTCCTCTCGCTACCCGGGAAGAGTTGCACATCGGGGTCACCTGGCTTGAGATGGAAGGTGATGCAGCCGGTTCGTCTCGACCAATAACGTCGGTGACCCGCTCTGGCGCAGCACGACGACCCTCATCCCGTCCGGGGACACGGAGTAGTTGTGACCGGTGAGGTCATTCACATTGACTTTGACGGCCGACGCCAGGGACCGATATGTGGTGGGTCGTGGCCTCGGGCCGGTCATGTCGAGGTCCACGCGCATCAGCGCACCGTCCGTCGAGCGGAACACGAGCCGCTGGTCCGTCGCCCAGACAGGCGAGAGTCCACCATCCGTGGACACGCGCGTGACTGCGCCACCGCCGGGGAACGGCTGCACGTAGACTTCACTGCGCCCTGACCGATCGGATTCGTACGCGATCCATTGGCCCGAAGGGGAGAGCGCCGGGTGATGCAGGGTGTACGGGCTCTCGCGCCACGGACGAGGATTCGACCCGTCGGCATCCACGATCCAGATGCCCTGCATGGATCCGCCGGACACGTGCGCGAATGGGATCGGCCCGGGCGATCGCGCGGGGAGTCCGAGGATGCCGGACGCGTACGGCTCCGCGCCGAACGGCGTCGCGGGAGCGCTGAGGTCCGCCGGGCGACTCATCAGCACCGCACTGTCCCCCGGTGAGCCCTGAATATCCGACCAGCGGACGAAACGACCATCCAGGCTCCATATCGGGGCGCGATCCCGCCCACCCGTCGAGAGGCGCGTGTCGATCCCCGACGCCAGGTCAAGGACCCAGATGTCGGAGTTCTCGCTGTTCTCCCGGTACTGCTCATACGCGATCTGTCGTCCATCCGGAGAGTACCGCGGCGAGGCGCGGCGCGCCCGGCCGCGGTGCGTCGCGATCAGCGAGCCGTCGATGGAGAACTCCTCGAGGGCGCTCTCGAATGCGTCGCCCTGGCGATACGCGAGCGACCCGGTTAGGGAAACGACGAACTCGGCCTCCGGGCTCGGATTGTGCACGATCACGCGCTCGGCGATCCGGACGGGCTCGCCGCTCAGCTCGAGCGACCGTACATTGAACTGTTGCGCCATGATCGAACCGTCGGACTGCGCGAAGACAAGGTGGCCCGTCTCTGCGTAGTACGGCTGGAGGCCCGCCGTCACGCGGCGGCTTGTGCGTCTCTCGAGATCGAAGACGTTGATCCAGGCCTCGGGGGCGCTGACGTTGTCTTTCCAGCTCGAGTACAACAGGGCGCGGCCGCCGGGCAGGAGACGTGCCAGACCGCGAATCCGTTCCCCTGCAGTGGTGTCAGGCAGCGTGATGAGTTCCGGCGTTCCACCCTCGCTCGACACCCGATACAACCCACCGTCCCCGTCGTTGCTGAAGATGATCTCCCCGCTCTCGGTCCACTCCGCGCCGCGGACCCTCGCATCCACACGCGCGACGGTCTGCGGCGCACCGCCCTGCAGGTCCACCTTCCGCAGGGCGCCGTCCTGCAGGAATCCCAACCACCGTCCATCCGGCGAGAGGAACGGCGTCCTCGCCATCTCCGTTCCGGGAACCGGCCGGCTCTCGAACTGGTCCATCCGGCGGACAAACAAGCGCGCACCGTCCGGTCCATCGGCCAGGAACGCGAGCATCTCGCCGTCCCGGCTGAACGCAATGGACGGTCCGCAGCAGTTGTTGCTGATAGCATGAACCGAGTCGGCGTACACCGTCATGCGGATCAGTAGGGGTGGCGAGGCCGGTCGATTCCAGATCATCCAGCCCAGCCCGAGGCCAATCGCCAGTGCAAGTCCCATCCGCGTACCCGTCGCGGCCAGCGAACGGCGGGCCGGTATTGGCGCCGGCTCACCGACGGACGTCACGGCACCGTGCCGGAAAGTCTGGTCCGCGAGTGCCTGGATGAACTCTCTCGCTGTCGCAAACCGGTCGGCCGGGAGCTTCTCGAGCGCCTTTGCCACCGCTGCCGAGACATTCGGCGGCACGGACTTGCGCAGCGTCGTGACCGGCTGCGCTGCTTCCGTCACGATCTTCATGATGATCTGTTGGGCCGACGCCCCCACGTGCGGCGCATTTCCGGTCAACATCTCGTACAGCACGCTGCCCAACGAGTAGAGGTCCGAGCGATTGGTGAGGTCCTTCTCCGCGGTGGCTTGCTCAGGAGACATGTAGTGCGGCGTGCCGAGCGAGAGGCCCGTCTCGGTCATGCGCCCGCCCGCCGCCGCACTCACCGCAAGCGCGATCCCGAAGTCCGCCACCATCGGGCGGCCATCGTGCAGCAGGATATTCTCGGGCTTGATGTCCCGATGGATGACGTTGTGGCGGTGCGCGTA
>JAPULP010000017.1 GCA_027294815.1 Gemmatimonadota bacterium
TGACACCGATTTCATTGGAACCGACGGACCGGGCGGCGGCAAATTCGATACGGCCGATGCCCTGGCTATTGCCGTCAAGAGCGAATGGGAGCGTCACACGCCGGTGGATCGCACGCCCTTTACGGTTCTCACCGGAGGCGAACCGCTCCTGCAGCTAGACGCCCCACTGATCGCAGCTCTGCACGACCAAGATTTTGAGATCGCCATCGAGACGAACGGCACCCTCCCGGCGCCGGACGCCATCGATTGGGTTTGCGTCAGCCCAAAGGCAAGCGCCGATTTCGTACAACGATCGGGAGACGAGCTGAAAATCGTTTATCCGCAACCCGGAATGGATGTAGCAGATTTCGAGCGTTTCGGATTCAACCACTTTTTTCTTCAACCAATGGATGGCCCCGACATCGTCCCGAACACAGAGCTAGTTGCGGAATACTGTGAAACACATCCGCAGTGGAAGATGAGCCTCCAAACGCACAAAATCTTTGGTTTGCCTTGACATCCGCTCCCACCACATCGCATATCTGATCGCGGCTGGCCGTCCCTCAACACCGGAAGATCCTACTGCATCGAGAGTTCCGGATCACCAACAAGCACGCGTATGCAACACGTTTGGGCTTCGCCGTCACGACATGGGCGGTGCTGGCCGTGCCCACGTCGGTGGACGCACAGGGCGGCACTGGCGACTCCCAAAAAGTCCTCGAGCCACGCGACATCGTATCCGTGATTGGCCCGGCGCTCTTGTACGCTCTCCCGGAAATCACCGGCATCAACAGAGACTCGGTCCTCTGCGTCCCATGCGATCCTTCATCCGTGCCCTTCTTCGATCGGTGGGTGATTGCGCACACCCGCCCGGCGTCGGGCACGGCCAGCGACCTCGTCCGTGCCACCCTCGGGGTGGTGACTTGGCTGGACCTCGCCGACGAGGGACCGCGGGGTCACGCCGGTATCGTGGCATCGGTCGAGTCGTACCTGTGGGCGGAGAGCACCGTGCATCTCGTAAAAGCGTTGGTGGGCCGCAAAAGGCCCGTGCTCTATACCGAATCGGGCATCGAGGTCGCGCACGTGATTTCCAACCAGAGGTCGTGGCCGTCGGGTCACGCGGCCACCGCCGCGGCTCTCGCCACCAGTTATTGCCTAACCCTTCGTGACCTCTCAGCCAATCGCACGGTCGATTGGCGGTGCTGGTTAGCAACTGCGGGCGCCGCCGCGGTGGGCCTATTTCGCATGGCAGCCGCCAAGCACTTCCCGTCCGACGTGCTCAGTGGCTGGGCCGCCGGTGTAGGAACGGCGTTTGCCGTACACGCCATCAAGTTTTAAACCCTCACCTCGGAGGGGATCATCGCACAGGTCAACGTTGGAAAGGGCGCGTGGTTGGACCAATAGAAGACGGCAACCAGCGCATACCCCCCCACCGCGTTATTCTTCTCCCTCCACTCTTCCAAATCCACTGCTGGTAGACCGGTCACAATGACACAAACCGTCGAACGCCATGAATTTCAGGCCGAGGTGAAGCAACTCCTCGACCTCTTGGTGCACTCGCTCTATTCGCACAAAGACATTTTCCTCCGGGAACTGATCTCGAACGCCTCCGACGCATTGGACAAGCTCGAGTTTGAGGGCCTAACGAATCCGGACCTCCTCCCGAGTGAAGAGTTTCACATTCGTCTCGAGACCGAACCGAACGCGAGAATACTGATGGTGTCCGATAATGGGATCGGCATGCGCCGGGACGAACTCGTGGAGCAACTTGGCACGATTGCGCACTCCGGAACGTCGGACTTCCTCGAAGCCATTGGCAAGAGCAAGGACCAGGAGCTTTCGCTCGATCTGATCGGCCAGTTCGGCGTGGGTTTTTACTCGAGCTTCATGGTGGCGAACAAAGTCACGGTCATCACCCGGCGCGCGGGCGAAGACACGGCACACAAGTGGGAATCCACGGGAGAAGGAGCTTACACCCTAGAAGAAACGGAACGTCCTTCGAATGGCACGACCGTCATCTTGCACCTCAAGCCCGTCGACCAAGAGAACGGCATTCAGGACTACACCGCCGAGTGGGTGCTCAAGGATATCGTCAGACACCATTCAGACTTCGTCGGCTACCCCATCAAGATGATGACGGAGCGGGAAGAAGCCGGAGCGGAGGGCGAACCGTCCCAAAAGATCACTACCGACGAAACCGTGAACTCGATGAAGGCCATCTGGAGCCGGCCGTCGGAAGAGGTCACCGACGAGGAATTCAACGAATTTTACAAGCACATCACTCACGATTGGTCCGACCCGGCCCGGCGAATCTCCGTTCGCATGGAGGGGGCTGTCGAAGCCCGTGCATTGCTCTACATCCCTTCCCAGGCACCTTTCGATCTCTACCACCGCGAGATGTCCTACCGCGGGTTGCAGCTGTACATCAAACGCGTGTTCATCATGGACAAGTGTGAAGACTTGATGCCGCAGCACCTGCGGTTCGTAAAAGGGGTCGTCGACTCAGAGGACCTGTCCCTGAACGTGTCCCGTGAGATCTTGCAGCAAGATCGAAAGATTGCCGCAATCAGAAAATTTCTGGTCAAAAAAGTCATGGAGGAGTTGGGACGGTTTCACCGCGCTGATTCGGACGGGTACGAGAAGTTCTGGCTCCAGTTCGGACCGGTAGTGAAGGAAGGATTGCTCGGGACCGAGAAACGCGAGCCAATTCTCGAGCTCATGTTGTGTCACACCACGCGTGACGAACACGAGTTCACGACCGTGGCAGACTACGTCGCGCGCATGCCCGCCGACCAAGACGCAATCTATTACCTGACAGGCCCCGCCACGGAGGTTGCACGCCAATCCCCGCAACTGGAAGTGTTCCTACAAAAAGGCCATGAAGTATTGCTGTTGACCGATCGAGTGGACGAGATCTGGCTGCAGAACCCGCCACCGTACGGCGACAAGCAGTGGAAGTCTGTAGGCCGCGGCAGTGTCGAGCTGGGAAGTGAGGAAGAACGCAAGAACGCGGAGGAAGAACTGCAATCCAAGTCGGCCGACTTCAAGGGCCTGACGGCACTCTTCCAACAGCTGCTGAATGAAGACCTAAAGGAAGTACGGATGACCAACCGCTTGACCACTTCACCCGCGTGTCTCGTCGGTGAAGAGCACGACCTACCGCCCCAGATGGTAGAGGTGCTGCGGCAAGCGGGACAAGACGTTCCGAAGGTCAAGCGCATTCTCGAACTGAATCCTCACCACTCCGTACTGCAAAAACTGCTCACACGCTTTCAAGATGACGAACACGACTCGATCGTACGCGACTACGCCGAGCTGATTTACGGGCAAGCGTTGCTAGCGGAAGGAGGACAGCCATCGGACGCCGCCGCCTTCAGCAAGAAGCTCGCTGACCTAATGGAGAAGGGATTGTAGGCAACAAAAAGGGCCGCGGAAATTCCACGGCCCGTCGGACGGTCAATGCCGAGGATCTAGGAGGCCGATGCCTTTGCCACCTCTTGAGCCGGCTTGTCCCAAATCGAAGTGGAGACCGGCCGCTTGATTTCGCGGACGCCAAAACCGCAAGACTCACAACCCGTCTTCTCACCCCACGGCCCTGCGCCGCATTCCGGGCACGACGGACGACGCGTCTGTACCGGCCGTTTGAAACACCCGTTCTGGCATCGCTCCCACAACATCCCGTTCCCGTCACTGTTCATCACGAGCGGGCCGCCACACTCACACTTCGGCTCGGCCGCGTCAAGCATGGGACCTTTAGACCAATTTCTCGTACTCATTCTTCCTCCTCGGCATCGGGAGCCCGCACGCGATCGCGTCTTTGGCGCGCGTCGTCCAACTCAACAACAGGCTTGACCGAAAAAACGGGAATGTTCTCGGAATGGGGGTTACCTGGCTCGGCTCGCGCGACGCTGGTCGGAGCGACGCCGCCGCCGCGCCGCGGCTTGTTTGAGCCGTTTGGCGGTGCTTGGCTTCGTGTAGTATCGCTTCTTGCGTAGTTCCTTGAGGACCCCGGACCGTTGGACCTTTCGGCGGAATGCCTTCACAGCCCACTCGACACTATCTTTTTCTTCGATCTTGATTTCGGTCATTCAGCGTCCGATGTATGTCCTTGAACTGGCCTCGGGCCGACAAAAAAGGACCGGCCCTCTGGCCAAGTCCGATCCCGCCCCCCCGCCGGCACCACTCACGCCGCGCCCCGCGCGCCGAAGTTTACCCACCCAAGATCAATCTGTCAAACGACATACGGCGCCTGAGGGGTCATTCCAACCCAGCCCGAGCCCATGTGAAGCCCCGCGGAGCCCACCCAGGGTGAAAATTTGGGCAGTCAGACCGCTGAGAGATGACGCAACCGTAACGGAGGCAAAGACTTGAGGGAATTGACAGCAAGCCCCGATACCGCTAATCTAGTGCATCCTGGGCTTTCCCATGTGAGGAAGAAAGGCCAATGGCCGTGTCGGGCTCTCTCCGCAGCATCCCCCTGTTCTCGCACCTTCGCGAGCAGGATGTAGCACGTATCGCTCACTTCGCCAGGGAACGGTCCTACCCCAAGAACAGCGTGATCGTGTTCGAGGAGGACCCAGGAGACTCGCTCTACGTCGTGCTGACCGGACAGGTGAAGGTCGTGCTGATTGGGGAGGACGGCCGTGAAGTCATCCTCTCAACCCCCAGCAAGGGCGATTTCTTCGGGGAAATGTCCCTCATCGACGACCAACCGCGCTCGGCGCACGTCATCGCGATGGAAGACTCGCAACTCTTGGTCCTGAGACGCGAAGACTTTCATCAGTGCCTCAGTGAAATGCCCGGTATCGCCATCGGCTTGCTGCGCGCCATGTGCAAACGGCTCCGCCAAGCCGACAACAAGATCGGGGGCCTCGTTCTGCTGGACGTTCCGGGCCGTGTGGCTCGCCTGCTCCTCGAGTTGGCCGACGAGACCGATGGGGAGCACATCACGAAGCGAATCACGCACCACCTCATTGCGCAGATGATCGGCTCGAGCCGTGAAACGGTCTCTCGAACGATGCGAAACCTGGTCGACCAAGAGCTCATCGAGGTTTCCCGTTCCAGAATCCGACTCTGCGATCGTAACGCGCTGGAAGACGCGGCTGGTCGTGACACGATGGGACCGGCACAACGATTCCACTATGACGGCGCAAACGATCGGCGTAAGCAGGACGGACACGCCCGCCGGTAGACAACCACAACATCACATCCCTTCCTCCGCATCAGTCCGGCAAGCCGGAATGGTCGGTAGTCACGTTTCCAAGTAAAGAAACGGATTCGGTATGACCACGAACCGGATGGTACGACTCGGCAGCCTGTTCCTACTGCTCGCGGTGGTCGCGCTCGACGCGGACGCCCAGGAGAACGACCGCGCATTGGAAGGCGTGTGGTCTGCGGAACGATATGTGTTGCGCGACGGGCCCACACATCAGGTGTCAGGCAGAATTTTCTTCTCCGGCAACGAGTGGACCGTGCTGTTTTTTGTGTTGGATCCAAATGGGAATCCCAGAAGGGGCTCAGGTGAGGGCGGGACCTTCACCCTTCGGGGGAATGATTTGGTCTTTTCTCACCTGTTTCACCTGTCCGCCGGCGACGAGATGGATGGTCTCCCCGCCAGTCCGTTGCGCTTGGAGACGCACAGCGCGGCGGAACCACAGGCGGAAGCAAGTACGATCCTCCTGAACCGAGATCGATTGACGATTTTCTTCCCGAGTGGGAATAGGATGGAGTTCTCGCGAGTAGGCGGTATGGAGTTGGCGGTTCAGTGGGGTGTGGGGTGTCGGGTGTGGGGTGTGGGGTGTGGGGTGTCGGGTGTCGGGTGTCGGGTGTCGGGTGTGAGGTGGTGGGGCTACTCCTTTCTGTATCCTCTGTGGTTAGTCGACTGCCGGAAGTGTCCGAGAAAGTGGACGGTCGGCACTTTGGTCAAATGACCCTTACTTCCCTAACATGGTGATTTACAGTGACTTAAGGTGCCTGGGAACCGGATGGCACCGAGGTTGCGTTTTGCAGGGTAGAAGCCGCCGAGCTGACCGCGAGGTCGCCGCGGCATGACAATAGAAAGGACAGAAAAATGAACACCAAGAAACTGCTGGTTCCCGCCATTGCTTTGATGATCAGCCTCGCCCATGCGGCGCCGGCCGTGGCGGCGCCTGCCGATACATCCGCTGAACACGACCGCGCCGATAAAGCCGTGACGGTTCGAGTCGTGAACAACAACTGGGCCGATATGCGTATCTACGCGATTGTCGAGGGTCGGCGGCCGATCCGACTCGGGACGGTAACGAGCTTTAGTACGGAAATACTCAAGATCCGTCGGAGCGCGATCAGCTCCGGTGGTGATGTCGAGCTCGTGGCTGTGGCGATTGGGAGTCGCTCGGCGCTCTTCAGCGATCTGGTCGTCGTTGTGCCCGGAGACCTGTTGGAGTTCCGAGTAGAGAACGCTATCGGCGCGTTCCTGCGGCGGATGTAGGATCTGCTCGACTGGCCGGTCGGCGAACCGCCGGCCGGCCTCGTGAGAGGTGCGGAGTCAGCGGTGTGCGGAGCCGACCATCACCCCAGTAGTTTGCAACGGTTTCGGACACCCTTTCTCCCGCTTCTCACTCCTCCCGAATTGCCGTTCTCTCCTTCCAGCGCCATCATTAGACTCCCTCACCACGAGCGTAAGTCATGGCGCGACTGCCTCATTCGATTTGCTCCATCGTGTTGTGCCTTTTCGGCGCGACACACCAACTTCATGCACGCCAATCGATCGTGCTCCGACCGGACCGCGTCTTCGACGGCGTGGAGTTACACGATGGCTGGGTGGTCTTGGTTCGCGGAAATCGCATCGCGGCCGCCGGCCCGGCCGACGAGGTTCCCGTCCCTGGAGGAAGCCGCCTTGTGGAGCTACCCGGCCTGACTCTGCTGCCGGGGCTCATCGAGGGACACTCACATCTCCTGCTGCATCCTTACAACGAGACACCCTGGACAGACCAGGTTCTCCACGAATCTCTGGCCGAACGGGTTGCTCGCGCGACGGTTCACGCCCGAGCGACCCTGATGGCGGGGGTGACGACCGCGCGGGATCTCGGAACCGAAGGTGCAGGCTATGCGGACGCGGGACTCAAGAGGGCCATTGACCTCGGCATCATTCCCGGGCCCCGGTTGATCGTCACTACGCGCGCCATCGTCGCCACCGGCAGCTACAACCCGCGGGGCGCACCAGAGTTCAGCCTTCCCAAGGGGGCCGAACCGGCGGACGGGCATGACGATCTCATCAAAGTGACGCGAGACCAGATAGGCCGCGGGGCTGATTGGATCAAGATCTACGCAGACTACCGTTGGGGCCCAGACGGCACGGCCCAACCGACGTTCACCGAAGAAGAACTGGCTCTGGTGGTGGAAGTGGCCGGAAGTTCCGGCCGGTCGGTGGTGGCGCACGCCGCAACCACTGAGGGGATGCTACGCGCAGTACGCGCCGGCGTGACGACGATCGAACATGGAGACGGCGGCAACGCCGCGGTCTTCGCCATGATGGCGGATCGGGGCGTGGCGCTCTGCCCGACGCTGGCAGCCGGCGACGCCATTGCGCAATACGGCGGCTGGCGGAAGGGTGTCGACCCGGAACCGGCACGCATCGTCCGAAAACGCGCCAGCTTCCAACTCGCTCTGGAGCACGGTGTTCCCATCTGCTTTGGCGGAGACGTGGGAGTGTATCCCCACGGCGACAACGTGCGCGAGCTGGAGCTGATGGTGGAGTATGGAATGGCGACTATCGAAACATTGCGGGCCGCCACGTCTGCCAACGCGCGCTACTTCGGCATTGACGACGAGGTCGGAACGGTGCGTGAAGGATTGATCGCGGATCTCATCGCGGTGGAGGGCGACCCGACGCGGAACATTTCGGCGCTCCGGCGGGTGCAGTTTGTGATGAAGGGTGGGGAGGTGGTAAAGAGTAGCCAGTAGCCAGTAGCCAGTGGGACGTGGGCGGTACACTGAAAGACGGAATGAAGGACGCTGCACGATCGCAAATTGCAGATTTGACATTGAAAAAGAGAGGTATTCCATGGATCGTCGAGAGTTTGTCATCACCGGAGCGGTGGCGGGTTTGGCCGCCACGACTGCGAAGCGCGCCGGAGCAGAGGCGCCCAACGTCATCATCAAGAAGCGGGCGCGTCCGATGGTGATTTCCGATCGCAGTGGGATCGCGTACACCAACGGCGGGCCGCAGAGCGCAGTCGAAAAAGCGTTTGAGATGATCGTTGGGGGATCCGACGTGCTGGACGCGTTGATTGCCGGCGTCAACATCCCGGAGTTGGACCCAACGGAATCGGGGATCGGCTACGGTGGACTCCCCAACGAACGTGGTGTCGTGCAACTCGATTCATGCTGCATGCACGGTCCCAAACGGCAGGCGGGTGGTGTCGCCGCGCTGGAGGGCGTTCGTACGCCGTCGGTGGTGGCGAAAGCCGTCATGGAGTTGACGGATCACCATCTCTTAGTTGGACAAGGCGCGCAAGATTTCGCACGCAGCCTCGGCATTCCCATCGAGGCTGATCTCAATACCGAAAACTCCCGGCGCGTGTGGCTGGAGTGGAAACGCCGTGTCGATCCGAACCACTACCTCGATCCCGCCCAGCGACGACGCCGCGGATACGAGGCCGGTCTCGAGATGGTGCGTGAAGGCCTGATTGATGAAGAAACTTTTTGGGGCACCATCAACTGCAACGGCATCAATGCAGACGGCGACCTGTGCGGCGTCACGACCACAAGCGGTCTCGCATGGAAGATCCCGGGCCGAACGGGTGACTCCCCCATCCTCGGCGCTGGGTTGTACGTCGACAACGACGTTGGTGCAGCAGGCTCAACCGGCCGGGGGGAGGCGAATCTGTACAACCTGTGTTCGTACCTGATTGTGGAGAAAATGCGGGGCGGCATGAGCCCCAAAGACGCTGGGATGGAGGCCTTGAAACGAGTGCAACGCAACACGGTCGAGGAGCGGTTGTTGAACAGCCGAGGCCTTCCGGCGTTCAACTTGCGCTTTTTCGTATTGAACAAGAACGGCGATTACGCCGGGGTGGCCATGTATGGCGCGGGTGAACGCACGTTCGCGATTTGTACGGAAAATGGTGCCGAGGAGTTGTCGTTGGAAGGCTTGCTGGAGGGAAGTCCGACGGACGAGTAGGCGTGTACGCAACCTGCCTTTATTGCAAGACAAATCTCGGTGCTAACGAGGCGGTCGAGACCTTCCCCATCGGTCGGCGTCTCGCCTTCGACTCGGCCAAGGGACGACTGTGGGTCGTGTGCCATCTCTGCGAGCGCTGGAACCTGACCCCGATCGAAACGCGATGGGAGGCCGTCGAAACTTGCGAGCGTTTGTTCCGAGACGCAAAGCAACGTTTCAATACCGAAAACATCGGTTTGGCGCACCTCGACGAAGGGCTGGACCTCGTACGGATTGGCAAGCCGCTGCTTCCCGAGTTCGCGGCATGGCGTTACGGCGATCAATTCGGTCAGCGGCGCAAGCGGACGGTCATTCTCACATCCGCTCTCGGAGCGGCGGCGGCGGCGCTCGCGGTTGGCAGCGTACCGCTGACTGTATTGGCCCTCGGCGCGGTCGGTGCCTTCCGGGCCGCAGAAGCCGTTGCGCAGCGCGTCAAAGAGACAAAGCTGGTCGCACGTGTGCCCCGTAGCGATGGAGAGACGTTGACGGTGCTCGGTGGCCACCTGCCGTTGGCGCAAATCAAGACGGATCTTGGCGGACGCACCGGATGGCAGTTGGAATTGACTCACCTCGACGGCACCGACAGGATGGGCGGCGATCACGCAATGAACGCCATCGCCCTGATCATGCCGTCGATCAATGGAACCGGGGCCACGGCACGCAGGGTGAGCCGGGCCATCAAGCGACTCGAGGTCCACGCCGACCCCGTCGGGTACATGCGATCCATCGCCGCGATCAGCTCTCACTACACCAGGCCCGGCGACCGAGGGTCGCTCACCAGCCTCCCCGTCGATATGCGGATGGCCGTCGAGATGGCGGCCAACGAGGAAAACGAGCGGTACATCTTGGCGGGGGAAATTGGTCTCCTGGAGATGGCTTGGGAGGAAGCGGAAGAAATCGCCGCCATTGCCGACGACCTGACCGTGTCACCCGAGATCGTGCGACAGCTCGATCAACTCAAGGCGAAACGTCCTTCGGATAGCGGGGTAGACCGTAGTTGAAACTTCTCAGATCGAACCCGCATACCGCGGATATCGCCGAACACGGGGCAGGAATATGGAAAAGGTCACCCTAGCAAATCCCTCAGATCTGATGCAGCTGTTCGAAGTGGTGTCGCCACCCAACGAGCGACCTCCGATGGGGGAGTGTCGCGGCCACAACGGAAACTCGTTCGCACTGCCGTACGAGCAGCTCATGGCTATGGCCTTTCATCCCATGACCGGGATCCGTCTGGAATTTCGGGAACACAACATCGTGATACGGGGCAGGAACCTGCGACCGCTGTACGACCACTTTCTGCAACACCGCGTGATCTTCGTCCTCGAAGAGGATTTCGACGCAGCCCCGGAATCCGCAACGTTCATCGATTCGATAAGCGTCGAACGGATTCAAGACACC
>JAPULP010000170.1 GCA_027294815.1 Gemmatimonadota bacterium
CGCTTCTTGCGTTTCTTTTTCTTCCGACGACGCGTCAACTCTTCGAGTTCCCGGAAGGTGTCGATTCCCCGTTCGCCGGCTAGATCCAGCAGCCGGGAAAGCGCGGCCGCGGTTGCCATGGCGTCCCCGGCCGCCCGATGACGGTTCTCGATTTCAATGCCGAAATACCTTGCGACACTATCGAGGCTGCGCGACCGCAAGCCCGAGACCAACTTCCTGGCCAAACGCACGGTACAGAGCCGCGGTCCGTCCAGCGAGAGATGCAACGCCCTCCGGGTTTCGTTCGAGACGAACGACCAGTCGAACGGCAGATTGTGTGCGACGAACACCCGACCGGCCAGGCTGGCCACTACCCGATCCGCGATTGCTGCAAACACGGGCTTGTCACGCACGTCGTCGTAGCTGATTCGTGTGACACCGGTGACCACCCTCGGAATGGGCCGCTCGGGATTCACGAGCGTATCAAGCGCCAATTCCACCGACCCCTGCGACAATACCGCAACGGCGATTTCGATCACCCGATCGCCACGGCCGGGACTGGAGCCCGTCGTCTCGACGTCGACCACAGCAAACGTGCAGTCCACGATTCGTGGAGAGCCCGGCGCGACTCCAACCAGCTCCCAGCGCGAGTCAAAACGGCGCCGGACCCTCGGATCCGACCCAAGCAAGGCCGTCGCGAGGCGGTCGGCGATGACGGGAGGGGCGGCCGGCACACCGAGCACGTTGTGCGCCAAGGATGAACTGTCGACGGGACCAGATTCCAAGAACTCGAGCGCCCGGTCCACCAGCGTTCCACACGATTGCGCCTGAATCCCTGAGGGGGTCACAGGGGATCCCGTCGGAGCGGAAGCGTCATGCATCGGGGCCCCCCCCCACCCCGCACCCGTTCGCTCCCTTTCATGGTAATCACCGCACGCTCGCCGTCTTCGATGTCCTCCTCGCCGAGCAGAAACCGCTCTGCCTGCACGATGCGGAAGCCGGCTTTCTCAAACTCCGCGAGCGTGGCCTCGTTGCGGCGGTAAGCCAGACCGACTCCGGGACGCAGCATCAACACGTTGCATCCCGAGGCCCACTGTTCCCGCTCCTGTAGTTGCCGCTGGCCACCACCGCAGAGAATCGGCTCGAGCCCGAAGTCCACCTCCTTCAACGCCTCGAAGAAGTTGGCCATCTCGCGAACGCTCGACTGCCCTTTCCGCTTATGAAGCACCGCAAGACGGGCAGGGCCAAGAAACTGGGGAGGGGAGATGACGCAAAGACCTCGATCGACCTGCGCGAAGATCATGTCGAGATGGATGGCGGTTGGCTGTCCCGGCATCACGACGATCACCACGTCGGTCACGCCGCTACCCTCGAATACCAGATCGCACAGGTTGTCGAGCGCAACAGCGCTCGTGCGATCGCTCAAGCCGAGTATCAGCAAATCCTCGCGCACCGGATGCACGTCACCGCCCTCGATTCTGTAATCCAGTCGCCGCTCTTCGGATCCATCGTAGAGGATGCCTTGATTCTCGAGCAGCGGATGGTGAAGGAACAGCGCCTTGATCAGCAACTCCTCCGACCACCTTGCTTCGTGACGCATCGAGCCGATGACGACGCTGGTATCGATGACAATGCCGACATCCCGCATGAAAAACAGGTTGGGAAGTGGAGGAAGGCAGTACCCACCCCGGTTGAGCGTCCGTGCTATCGGCCCCGTCTTCTCTTCGGTACCCTCGATCAGCATTTCCACCAGGCGCTCCGCCGGACGGTCCACCAATTCCTTGGCTAGATTCCCGGACGGAGCAGCGAACGCCGTTCGTGCCGCCAGGAGTTTTCGAACCTCATCATGCTCTGCGATTTCACGCAGCAGCGCACGCGTCTGGTGCACATCGGCAAAACGCTCCAACACCGCCACCATCGTGCGGTGTTCGGATCCCGCTGTGTCGAGTTCGATGATGTCTTCGTAGAGAAAGTCGCTGCGGGTACCGGGAGTAACGGCGAGAACTTCTTTCCCCGGCTCATGGACCAGAACGTCCCGGAGGGGACCGATTTCCGAAGTGATCTGAACGGTGGGCATGCACCGAATCTAGGGAGGAGGCGACGTTCGGCCTAGCGATTCCGCAACCCGTAGCTCAACGCCTCCAGCTCCAACGCCAAGCTGACGTTCTTGACGACCACGTCGTCGGGCACTCGTAATTGCAGCGGAGCAAAGTTCAGAAACGCCTTGACGCCGGCCTTCACTAACCGATCGACCAATTCCTGTGCCGCCGATGCCGGAGTGACCAGAATCGCGATGTCGATGGGATCGCGCGCGATGTCGCCTTCGATTCCCAGTTGATCGCGGATAACGAGCCCGTTGTGCTTGCGCCCGATTTTCTTGGGATCGTTGTCGTACAACGAAATGACATGGAAACCATGCTTTTCGAAGCCGCGAAAATGCACCAGCGCCGCGCCGATGTTACCCGCCCCAATCACCGCCACCCGATACGTTTTGCCGAGTCCCAGAATGTCCCTGAGCCGCGAGGCAAGCTCGGGCACCGAATATCCCAGCCCGCGTTTGCCGAACGATCCGAAAAACGAAAGATCCTTGCGGACTTGTGCAGAGGTGGTCCCCCCGCGAGTCGCGAGAGCCTCAGAACTGACCGTAGCTACACCCTGCTCCTCGAATTCTTCGAGAAACCTCAGGTAGAGTGAGAGGCGGCGAACGGTCGACTCGGCAATTTTGCGCATAGTATTGTGAAATTTTTCACAACTTAGCCCGTCAACGGTACCCCGTCAACGACGAACCACGCGGAACAAGTCCACAAATTCTTGGGGTGCCAGTACTTCCGGTCGGTCACGCCCGTTCAATCCGAGTTGTTCGAGAAGCCCGGTGAGATCGTCCGGATCGCGACCGGTGACAATTCTGAGTGCTCGGGTGAGCTGTTTTCGCCGCTCACCAAACAGCCCGGCGACGAATCGGCGGAAGGGCCCGCGCTCGTCGGGCGTCAGGAGCGGATCGGTGAACGGGGTAATTCGCACGACCACCGAATCCACCTTCGGGGGTGGCCGAAACGAGCCCGCCCGAACGGCGAAGAGGCGCTCGACCGTTGCCACGGCTTGCACTCCAACCGAGAGCGCCCCGTACGTCTTGGAGCCGGGCGCGGCTTCGAGTCGGTCGCCCACCTCCTTCTGCACGAGAAAGACAATCACCGTCGGCAGCGGCTCGGTCAGGGCCTTGTCGATGAGCGGAGTGGTGATGGCGTAGGGGATGTTGCCGGCCACCTTGTACGACGAACGTCGCACGGATGGAGGCAGTTCAGCGCGCCAGTCGACCTTCAGCGCGTCTCCGGACACGAC
>JAPULP010000171.1 GCA_027294815.1 Gemmatimonadota bacterium
CGTCGTGCTCACCGCGTGCGGCACGTCGTGGCACGCCGCGTTGATCGGCGAGTACATGCTCGAGGAGCTGGCGCGCATACCGGCGGAGGTCGAGTACGCTTCGGAGTTCCGCTATCGCACTCCGCTGGTTGATTCCCGCACGCTGGTGATCGGTATCTCGCAGAGCGGCGAAACGGCGGACACGTTGGCGGCGTTGCGCGAGGCAAAGCAACGGGGCGCGAGGACGCTTGGTGTCGTGAACGCGGTGGGCAGTACGATTGCCCGTGAGGTAGACAGCGGCATGTATATTCACGCCGGGCCGGAGATCGGTGTTGCCAGCACCAAGGCGTTCACGTGCCAAATCGTTGCGCTTGCGTTGCTGACTCTACGACTCGGCCGGTTGCGCTCGATGTCGGTCCTTCAAGGACGTGAAATCGTCGAGGCGATGCGCCGGCTGCCGGACCAGGTCCGCACTGTGCTGGCGCGAGCCGATGAAATCGAACGCATCGCCGAAACGTACGCGCTCGCACAAAACGCCTTGTTCCTGGGACGAGGGTACAATTTCCCGGTCGCGCTCGAAGGGGCCTTGAAGCTCAAGGAAATCTCCTACATCCACGCGGAAGGATATCCCGCCGCCGAGATGAAGCACGGTCCCATCGCGTTGATCGACGAGATGATGCCGGTCATTTGCGTGGCGCCGAGTGACGCCGTCTATCAGAAGATCGTATCCAACGTGCAGGAAGTGAAAGCACGCCATGCACGTGTCCTGGCCGTCGTCACCGAGGGTGATGAAGAAATTACCCGCCTCGCCGATCAGATCGTCACCATTCCCAAGACCCTCGATGCACTCACGCCCGTTCTGAGCGTCATACCGCTGCAACTCTTGGCCTACTACGTCGCGGTCAAGCGTGGATGCGACGTGGATCAGCCGAGGAACCTCGCGAAGTCGGTAACAGTCGAGTAAGACGGAAACGACGGAAGGGCGGAATGACGGAACGTTCTCATGAGCCCAATCTCCCGTCTTTCCGTCGGGTAGACGGGGGCGGTCTGGGGTTCCGTCTTTCCGCCCGGGATGGGGCGGAGCGGTGAAGACCGTCCTCCAACGCGTTTCTCGAGCCTCTGTCACGGTCGACGGCAACACAGTCGGCACCATTGGGGCGGGGTTGGTCGTTCTCGTGGGTTTCACTCCCGGGGACGATCAGGGACGCATCGACTGGATGGCCGACAAGATCGTGGGTCTGCGAGTTTTTCGAGATGACGATGGCAAAATGAACCGTTCGATCGCCGACGTCGGCGGTTCGGTGTTGGTTGTTTCCCAGTTCACGCTGTATGGGAACGTGTCCAAGGGACGTCGCCCGTCGTTCGTTGACGCCGCGGCGCCTGACGAGGCGATTCCGCTGTACGAAGCGTTCGTGGCAGCGCTTCGAGAGCGTGGCGTCGCCGTGGAGACGGGCGAGTTTGGCGCCGTGATGGAGGTCGATCTCGTGAACGACGGACCCGTGACGCTCGTGATCGAGCGGTGACCCCCCCCTCCCCGGACATCGTGTTGGCTTCGCGCTCTCCGCGCCGGCACCAGCTGTTCGAGATGCTGGGGATCTCCCATGTGGTCGATCCGGTTCACATCGACGAGCGTCCTGTGCCGGGTGAGGCTCCCGAGCCATTTGCGCAGCGACTCGCCAGGGAAAAGGCGCTCGCCGGAGCGGAGCGACATCCGGGTACGTGGGTGTTGGGAGCGGATACGGTCGTCGTTCTCGATGAGGAGATTCTGGGAAAGCCGGCGTCGCCGGTGGAAGCGGAGGAGATGTTGTTGCGACTCGCGGGCAGGCGCCACCGGGTGGTCAGCGCCATTGCGCTGTCTCGAGGCGAGGACCTGCACGAAGCCCACGACGTCACCTCGGTTTGGATGCGCAGTATGACGCGTGAGATGGCGCGAGAGTATGTCGCCACTGGGGAGCCGATGGACAAAGCGGGTTCGTACGCCGTTCAGGGTATGGGCGCCATATTGGTAGACCGGATCGAGGGGGATTACTTCGGTGTGATGGGGCTGCCGGTGCGCCTGGTTGTTGAATTGATGGGTCTCGCCGGAATCCCCTACAATTTCAGTTGATACACGGGGACTGGGTCGGATTTTCCCTTCAACTGGAGGGGTTCGACGGCCGCGACGTCCGGGGGATTCTTGAGGGCGTCGTAAAACGATTCGGAAACGATCACCTGTCCGGGATCGGCACTCGAACAGAGCCGTGAAGCCACATTCACGGCGTCGCCGATCACGGTGTACTCCATTCGTTGCTCCGCTCCGATGTTGCCGGCAAACACCTCGCCGAAGTTGATCCCGATTCCAATTTCGACGTGCGGACGTCCTTCAGCGCTCCACGTCTCGTTGAGTTCTTTCAAGACGCTCATCATGTCGATAGCGGCCCGCATGGCGCGGTCTGCGTCATCCTCCTTGGAGACCGGCGCGCCCCATAGGGCCATGATTTCGTCGCCAATGAACTTGTCGAGCGTGCCGCCATGCTCGAACACGATGGCCACCATCTCGGTGAAGTACTCCGTGAGCAGTGACGCGATATCATCCGGACTCATCTTCTCGGACATAGGCGTGAAGCCGCGGATGTCTGAGAAGAACACCACGACGGGGCGCTTGGTCCCGCCCAGTTGCACCATCCCCTCCGCGCTCGAAATCTGATCGACCAAATCGGGCGCGAAGTAGCGCTGGAAGTTGGAGAGCACGACAGCTTCGCGAGCCAACTTGTTGGTGAGTTGGCTGTTCTCGATGGCAACAGCGGCAATCCCGGAAAACGCGATGAGGAATTCCAGATCCTCGTCTCCGAAAGAGTTCGTCGCGGTCATGTTGTCGACGTAAATGAGCCCAAGCACGCTTCCCTCACTGCCCATGAGCGGGGCGGACATTGCACTTCGTACGCTCTGCACCACGATGGACTGACCTTTGAAGCGTTCGTCGGTGGCTGCGTTGTCAGTGAGGATCGCGAGGCGTTCGTCCACGCAACGCTGCGCGATCGAACGGGGTACGTGCTTGCTCCCGGCTTGGTCACCGAGGCGGTTCCGTGACATTCTGGGCACGAGTTCACCCGTGTCCTCTTCGACCATGAGTATCGAGACGCGATCCACGCTCATCACTTGAAACGTGATGTCGACAACCTTTTTGAGCAGGCGATCGACGTCCTGCTGTTTCGCGAGTTCCTTGGAGATGTCGAGCAGTAGGTTCAGTTTGTTCGTTTCTTTTTGCTCGGAAGAAACGCGCTCGACTTCACCACTCAGCCTTGTCACGTGCGCTTCGAGGCCCTCCGATTCGGACACCGGAACTTTGCGGACGATCGTGGCTTCCGGGCCGTTCTGCGGCGACACGAACGCCTCCGCGTGAGGTGGAGGCTTCGCTTCGACGACCTCTATCAGATTGAACGCAACTTTGCCAAACGTCACCGTGTCGCCGTCTGAGACAGTCGTCTCGGTCACGCGACTCCCGTT
>JAPULP010000172.1 GCA_027294815.1 Gemmatimonadota bacterium
GGAAACCCGGCCGCGACCATTCGCGATATCGAGAACGTGGAGTTGGTATTCAAGGACGGAGTCGGGTATGACTCCGCCAAGCTGATTCAGTCGGTGAAGAACACCGTAGGTTTGCGATAGACGTCGAACTTATAAGAAGTAATCCGCCGGATTGATGCCGTGCTGATCCCCGTCGGCGACCTTGATGATCGACCGTTCGTAATTTCCCTTGCCGTTGACAACGGCGAGGTCGACGAGCGCGCTCGCATCGGGACGCCCGCCGTCGGGCGTCGAAACGATCCGGACGATCGGCCGGTTCAACTGGGAGCTATCGGGGTTGGCCGAGTGCACGACACCGATTTCGTAGGTGTCCAGTACCACGCACGTTCCGACGGGATAGATGCCAAGCAAGTTGATGAGGGCCTTGACCACCGTCGGATCGTAACCGAGACTCTCATCTTGCCACATTTCCCACAACACCTCGGCCGCTCCGACGGCCACACCCTTGGAGTACGGACGCGCCGGCGGAACGTCGTACCCGTTGGCGACGGCGACGATCTTCGAGAAGACCGACAACTCGCGCGGCTCGAGCGTCTTCGGATACCCGCTCAAGTCGTTCTTGAGGTGGTGTTCGTATGACGCAACCATTGCGCGATAGGGAATCTCCCCGTGACCACTAAGTCCAAACAGTGTTAACACTCCCTGCCAAGTGTGGGACTTGACCGCCTCCTTCTGCTCGTCCGTGAGCGGCATCTCACTGTTGACGATTTCGAGCGGTATCCGGCTCTTGCCAAAGTCATGCATCAAACCCGCCATGCCGAGGTCGTAGAGTTGGAGCTTGGTGAGCCCGATGCGGCGGCCGATCGCTACCGCGAAGATGCAGACGTTGACCGAGTGTGTGAACAACTGCTCGTCGTATCCCCGAATGGTCGTCAGTCCCAGAAGCGAGACTTCGTTTCTCAAGACCTGATCGACGATACCCTGCACGGCGCGCTTGATGCGTTTCGCGCTCGCCGTTCGCCCCATCCGCACACCGTTGATCAACTCCTTGGTGACGGAGACGGATCGCTCGTACGCTCTCTTGGCTACCTCTTTGGCCTCTTCCGAATCACCAAACGGCTCATCGTGCTCCGGCGGAGGCTTGAGCAGTATGTTCGTGACCCCGCCGTCGGCTATCTTTTGCCACAGACCGGACAGATCGGGGACGGCGTCCCGCGGAGCAAACGCGAGCAACTGCGAAAGGAGAATCTGCCATTCCTTCCGCCGCACGCCTTCTGCGACTTCCACCGTACCGACGCCGCATTGGAGGAGCGTGGTGAGCACGTGGCTGAAGGTCGCGTAATTCTCGAGGTTGAGCCTGAGACGAACAGAGTTGATATAGATGAACTCGTTGGAAACGCGGAGCTCGAGGGCACCCTCGATGTCGAAGAGTGTCTTCCCCGTACTGGCAATTCCGTCGAGGGACCGCTGCACTTGCTCGTTTTCGACCGGATAGAGCTTGAGATTACGCAGCGCGCTGTAGAACGCGACGAGAAAATCGCGCCCTTGCTCCCGAATGATTCCCTCGGAACTCTCCATGGCCTGCGCTAAAGACTGGCGGGGTCGTGGTCGTTTGTGGGCTATTTCGGTCATGATCCAAACTCACGAAGAGCATTTCCCACAGCGTTCTTCACCAACGAATCCTTGATCCTCACCGCCTTTTCGAGCGCCTCCCGTGCCTTCGGTGTCCCGATTTTCCCCAGCGCCATCGCCGCACACGCCCGTGTTTCGGGATCGTCTTTGCGCTTGAACACGCGCCGGCCATTGAGCATGCCGTACAGCGGATCCACTCCGGCATTGCCCGCGAACAGACCATACGCTTCGAAGAAAGGTTTCTTCTGCGCGAGGTCACTGCCCCGCAAGAGCCTGCTCTTCACCGCTGCTTCGACTTTCGAAAGGATGCCAGGGTATTGGTGTTGCACACAAAACTGCACCGCCGCCACGCGCACATCCCGATCCTCGTCCTCCACGGCCGCCTCGAGCTGCTTCATCGCCGCCGCCGAACCGATGGCACCAAGCGCATCCACCGCCCGGCGTCGCACCTCGACGTCCGCATGACCGGTCAACCTGCCGAACTCCTTGGCAAGCCGTTCCACTTTGAGCGTCGCCAAGATCTCGATCGCTTGCAGCAACGCCGCGACATCTTGGGCCCTGAGGGCGTTCACCGCCTGTGCGGGATGTTGCTCGGCAATCCCTCGCGAGACGACACGCAGGACTTCGCAAACACGTGCGTTCGCCAACTTCGGCATCCAAACAAGGATCGTATCCAATACCTGTGGACCGAGTTCCCTGAACAACTCCGATGTTTCGTCTTGAGTGGGTTGGACGGCAGCATCGTCGAGCGACTGGATCAATTGGCCCAAAGCCGTTGGATTCGCAATCTTCACCGGAATCATCGCAAGGATCTTCCGATGGTCGGCTGACAACTCGTCGGCGCTTTCGTGCATCTGGCGAAGTTGTTGCACGATGAGCGTCACAGAATGGAAGTCTCCGATCGCCAACAGGTGCGGCACAAAGCCGTCGATGATCGACAGAATCTCTCCGCGCACGGCTGGGTCGTTCTGCACTTGAAAAATTTCGAACAATATCTTCAACACGTTGGTGCGAAGATTCTGCCGGTATTCGCGATCGATCTCACTATTGAGGTAGTCGACCTCGTGGTCATCGAGGAAATACAAGGTGGAGTCGAAATCGTCGACCTCGACGATCCCGGCTGGGGCGTCCGATGCTTTCCCTTCGCTCTCGAGACGCTGCTGCGGGTCTTCCGATGAGGCAACGGCGCCACCACCTCCGCTGACGAGCGCGTCGGCATCAATCCGGGGCACGTTGTCGTACCCCAACTCGATGAAACGATATCGCAGGTGCTGAAAATCCTGGTCCCACAACATCGTTAAGAGATCGTCCGGATCCTCGGCCGCCAGCATGCGGACGTCTTTGATGGTGTGCAAGAACGCGAGGATCTCCCGGTCTTCGATCGATGGTGACATCGTCAGCGACCGCACGCCGTCCTTGTACAGTGTCCAGGGAATACTGTCCGATTTATCATCCTGCTTCAGGACGACGTTGCCTTCCCAGGTCAGCGTCGTTTCCGAAACTTCGAATTGCAGCTCATCCAACTGCTGCCACAAGAGCGTGAACGCCCCCCGCATGCTGTCGATCGCCTGGAGATAGATCTGGTTGTTGGGACCATAGAGTTGAACGGCGCTAAAGGCCTTCGAGAGAATCCGCATGAGATTCTCGACCAAGGCGCCCTCGTCCGCACTGATGGGTTGTGTCACCGCCCGATCAGCCACGGGCGTCGGGCACGGTCGGAGGGGTCTCCTCAGCGGGAATAGCGCCCTCGTCGGCCTCCGAGGACATGGAGGGAACGATGGCCGTCGGCACCAGCACCGGGGCGGCGACACAGCGCCAGGTCGCCAAGTCCTTGGCGTACCCAACACGCGGCAGCACCTCGCCCGCCGCAAGGACAAGCCCCCAAATCAAGAGACCCTGCGACACCACGTGAGCCAGGGGCTTTCTGTTCTTCCAGGAGAAGGTGCTAGCCCACAACGCCGACACCAACACCATGGCGACCGCGGCGAGGTAGTATCCCAGCTCGAGCCCGCACGCGTGGTCGTACGGCCACTGCAGCATCCCGATCGCGATGAGTGCAGCGACTGAAATCCTCCCCCAGGTACTCCCACGAGCGTTCCCGCCACGTCGGGCGACCGACGCACCAGATACCGATGGTCGCTTCTGCGAGATCGGTCCCGGAGCGGAGCCCGACGGTCGCGGCTGTTTCTTGGGAATAGCCCGCGATTCGCCCGATTTTACCTTCGAGCCCGGCTCGCTGAAGAACAGATCCTCGAGCAGGTTGTCGACGATGGCAGAGTCCTGTCGATTTTCCCGGTCGGGACCTTTGCCTCCGCTCATCTGAGGACCTCACGGTAAACGGTGGATTGGTGCTGGTCCAATGTCGTGTGTGAGACCCGGGGACACCGTGAGTGGAATCACACGTTGGGCGGGGCCTCCTGAAACCATTCGTTGGATAGCCTCGTACTGCATACTATGTCACACATAGTATGCAGTGCCCCAATCTATCTAAATGACTGGTATCTAAAGACTTAGGTGGAAATATGCCGATTGAACGCGAGCTGATGCGGGGCGCGGGCCCGGTGGCGGTCCTGCAAC
>JAPULP010000173.1 GCA_027294815.1 Gemmatimonadota bacterium
TGCCGATCGATGACGTCGCTCCAACTCGTCGCCGGTGCGGGCGTTTCACGATTGTGTTTCGCCATCGATGCCCGCATGTCGGTATCCATAATCATTTGCAGGAGCAACTCGACCATCTCACCGTCCGACGTCGCCAACAACCCTTCCTCGCCATGGTGGATGAACTCGCTTATGCCGGTTTGTGCCCTGGCAACCACGGGTAAACCCGCCGATCGAGCCTCCAGCGCGGCGATACCAAATGATTCGAGCACTGTTGGGAGTACGAAGATGTCAGCGGAAGCAAACACATCCCGAATGGCGTCGCGCGTCTGGAATCCCATCACGCTGACACAATCACCCAGTCCGAAGCGCGTAATGAGCTTCTCAACCGCACCGCGCTCGGGCCCGTCGCCGATGATCGTCACACGGAAACCCATGTCGCCTGGCAGCCGATCACGAACCTGACGAATGATCTTGAGCAGGGCGCGGGGCCGCTTCCTCACCTTCAACCTCATCACGGACACCAGGTGCATGTCGTTCGGATCTCGTGCGATCGGCGTTACTCTCCACTCGGAAGCGTCCACACCGTTGGGCAACAAGGGAATGGTCCGATAACCGAGAAGCGGTCGAATGTGGGATGCCACGGCACCGCTGACGGCAGAGAATGCCACAGGCCAGCTCGACCACCTGAAGATCAGATTCAATGCGGCCAGCACGCTGCGAAATCGGCCAATGAAAGAATGGAAAGTTACCACAGTGGGCAGCCCCAGCTTCTTGCCGAGGTATGCGCCGATGAATGCGGTCGGTGACATGTAGCTCACGTGAACGTGAATGACGTCAAACGCTTCCCGCTGCAGAATTTCCTTGATCCTTCGGTACGCACCCGGTGTGTAGACAAACCCGTATAACGGAAAGTTCGGAACGTTCAGACGGTGGATCCGAAGTCCGTCCAGTTCCTCCTCGCCGGGAACCCCCGTTACGATGTGCGCCTCGTGCCCGCGAGCAACAAGCTCGAGAGCTACGTCGCGGAGGTGCAACTCGAGACCCCCGAACCGTGGGAAATACCAGTCGGTAACGAGTGCGATTTTCAAACGTGGCTCGGGGTTAGCTTCACGGCTCTCGTGTCCATAATTTCATCATACCACATGACGCCCCGCTGCCTCGACCAGAGTGCGAGGGGTATGGTAATGAAGAAACCCACCGCGCCCAAGAACGCGAGAAACGAACGCATCGCCGCCCGTCCCAACGGCACGTGATCTCCCTCGTCGAAGTCGATAATCGTGAGGCCCAACAACCGGCAACCCGGTGTCTGAGTGCCGCGTGTGAGAGGATACGCGAAATAGAGGTTGATCAGAACGATCGAGAGTATCAGCACCGGCATCCCGACCAACACGTCGGTGGGTACGAGGTCGGTTCGGTTGAACTCCCAAGCGAAACTACCGGTCAATGACGACTCTACCATGAGGAGCGGAACTGCTAGGACCGGCGGCAGGATCGCACCCGCAATTGACAGATCCACTATGTACGCGACCGCACGGCGAAATATCCCGACCGGTTTCGTTCCATCATACCGGGCATCGTCCGAAATCGCCATCCAATATGCGAAAATCAAAATGCCGGCGCCGACCAGCGCGGGGAGGCTGGAGCGTGCTGCCATGAAACCGGTCCCCAACGCCGCAACCATCATGAAACCGGTGATCCCGTCGGCGAAGCCGATGACGAACGAGATTATCAATGCTGCGAGGATCATGATGCGTGTCATGTCACCCTCATTCCGGATCGGGCCTGGTTCTCCATCGGCAGCAACGCATGATAGATAAAACGATGTACCGGCGTGGCTACACCAGCGATCTCGCCCAGGCGTACCACCGCGCCGTTTTGTGACTCCAATTCCGACGGTCTGCCTTCCATAATATCACGTTGCATCGATGCCGTTGCGTCTTCGGGCATGTTGTCTAGAAAAGACAACGATTTGCCAACCGCGTCACCCTTGAGCGATACACCTCTCGCCTCCGCCAGTAACCGAATCTCACTCATTGACGCCTGTAACATCTCTCGCGTCTCTTTCGTGGACCGCATGAGACCGGCGGGCGACCGAGTCACCGCTCCCACGCCGCCGAACGACGCAATGAACAAAAATTTCTCCCAGAGAGGAGGCCAAATATCTGTCGGGGTTCGTACCCCAACCCCGGACTTGTCAAAGGCCGAGGCGATTTTCTTTACCCGATCGGTCGGAGCGCCGGCCGTTTCTCCAAACACAACACATGGATCCATACCGAGATGACGAATATGTCCGGGCTCGACAATCATGCTGAGGATTCTACAAAATCCCGCCAGCACATTGCCTTCTCCGTGTACGGCGGCCAACTGCTCGGTTGCCTCTACACCGTTTTGAACAGGCAGAATGACCGTAGAAGGTCCGACCAACGGCTCGATGAAATCCCCGATCTCCAGTACCTGCCACGCCTTGACGGCGACCAAGACCAACTCCACCGGTCCGGCCTCGTCGGGTTTGTCCGTGGCTTCTACCGCCGGTACCGAGAAATTTCCCAGTGGGCTTTCTACGCGCAAACCATTGGTGCGAAGCGCCTCGAGGTTCTTGCCCCTGGCGATGAACACGACGTCCTCGCCCCCCGCCGCCAAACGACCACCAAAATACCCACCGATGCCACCCGTGCCGATCACCGCTATACGCACCGCATTACTCCTTGAGCACCATGTCGATGCACAACACCGCGGCCAGAATTAGCAAGCGCACCCGGCTGTCCGGAGGGACCGAATCCGAGATTTCCAGGACGTAGTTGTCCGCGCTGGTAAAAAATTCTTTACCCATGCCCGACCACTTCTTGGTAACATGGGCGAACTCGCTGTCGCCGACGACGAAGCGAAAATCCCAACCTGTCCAGTTGCCCTTCAGACTACAAAGGATCTGATCGTTTTCGTCCAACACATCAAACTTCCCGCCGATCGACATGAGTTTTTGGCTGAATCCTCCAACCTTCTGGTCCTTTCCATCGAGCACGGTCACCTTCGACCGTATGAATGTCGTTCCCCTGGTTATCCGAACCAGCTGCTGACCCTCAGGGGTCGTCACTTTGATGTCAAAAGGCGTCATCCGCTTGTAGTCAGTGAATCTGAGTAGCTTCGTGATGCTGCCGAGGTTGTCTTCACGGCACAGCATGATGATCTCGCCGCTGGCGGGATCGTGGATGTCGAAGTTGTTGGCGGCCATGAACGCACCGACGTGTTCCTTTACGAGGAAGACGTTTCTGTTCAGCAATTCATGCATACGTCCCTCCCTGAGGCGTAGGTCTGCTTCGAAACGGCGAATGCAAAATACGACGATGATCGCGTCGGGCCAGCGGCACCTAGTCCACTTTTGCACAAATACGATAACGTATGAGCAGGGAGCGAAGCACTTTTTGACAGGATTAACAGGATAAACGGGTCGTTCTCTAAGCTGCTTTCCTTTTTCGCTTCAGTTCGGCCTTTCTTGGACGAAATTCAAGAGGAGGCCTAACTCACATGACAGTATCCTGTTCATCCTGTCCATTCTGTCCAAAAATCTCTCCGTCCTCCGCGGCCCGCGGTGAACACGTTCCGCATTGCGACCGAGAGTACTAGCCGCCCACGACATCGACGCGTATGTTGTCACGCTTCGCGAAATCACGGATCCCCCGAGCGAGACGATCACAATCCGAAATGACCACCGGTAGCACACCCCAGCTGCGACAAGTCATTCGACTGCCACACGCAACCGCCATGGTGGTGGGCACGATCATCGGCGCTTCCATCTTCGTACAGCCGTCGGAGATCACCGGGCAGGTTCCATCCATAGGAGGCGTCCTCCTCGTCTGGCTAGTCAGTGGCGCCCTCACGCTCATTGGGGCGCTGGTGTGCGCCGAGTTGGCGTCGACGTTCACCCGGACGGGAGGCGTGTACGTCTACCTGAAGGAGGCCTACGGCACGCCGGTCGGATTCCTGTGGGGGTGGGCCATGTTCTGGACTATGCACTCCGGAATCATCGCCGTTGTAGGAGTCGTCTTCGCGCGGTACACCTCGTACTTCGTCCCTCTCGGTGATCTCGGGATCAAGATCGTCGCCATAGGCGTCATCATCAGCCTCTCTGCGGTCAACTATATCGGAGTGAAACAGGGAAGCACGCTGCAAGCCCTGTTCACACTTGGCAAACTCATCGCGATCCTTCTCATCATCCTCGTGGGTTTTGCCCTGGGGTCGAACGTGCCCGAACACTTCGTGCCAAGCTCCACCACGACTGGTGGATTCACCCTGAGCCAGTTTGCCACCGCCTTGGTCGCCGGATTGTTCGCGTTTGGCGGATGGCACATGGTGACCTACAACTCCGAGGAAACCGTCAACCCGCGACGGACAATCCCGCGAGCGCTGTTTATCGGAACGATGATCGTCACGGCGAGCTACGTCGCGATGAACGTCGTGTACCTCTACATTCTCCCGATCGATACGGTTGCATCCTCGACGCGCGTGGCCGCTGACGCGGCCGATGCTCTGATCGGTTTCGGTGGTGGCGCCGTGATGTCCGGCATCGTGATGTTCTCGAGTTTCGGGGCCCTGAGTGGAATCATCCTGTCGGGCCCGCGCGTGTACTACTCGATGGCCCGCGACGGCCTGTTGTTCCGATGGATTGGCGACATTCACCCCGAGTACCGAACGCCACATCGGGCAATCATTCTGCAAGCCGCGTGGGCTTCTATCCTCGTAGCTACCGGAACATTCCGAGAGCTATTCACGCGAGTGGTCTACACCGAGTGGATCTTCTTTGCACTGATGGCCGCCGGACTCGTGCTGTTGAGACGCAGGAAAGATTTGCAGCGTGGCTATGAAATATGGGGATACCCTGTGCTGCCGGCGATCTTTGTACTCTCGTCACTCGCTATTGTCGCAAACCAAGTCGTAATCAATCCCCGTGAGAGCCTCGAGGGTCTGTCCTTGGTTCTCATCGGCCTCCCCGTATACTACATCTGGCTGCGGAAGGGACCCCAAAAAGGGATTGGCGTATGACGATTGTGGACTTTCACAACCACTATTACCCGCCCGAATACATCAAGGAACTCCAGGCGGGCTCCAACGAATTCACCGTCACTTTCGACGATGACGACAACCCGGTCTTGCATTCACCGGGAGACATAAACGTCGTCGTTCCCGGCCACCGTGACATCGAAGTCAGACAACAAGTGCTCGATGACATCGGAGTCCACAAGCAAGTGATCACATTTACCGCACCGGGAACGGTCGTGGAAACGCCCGAGCGTTCGGTCGCGCTGGCACAGCTGGTCAACGACTGCCTAGCCAAAATCGTGGACGAGCGATCGAGCCACTTCACTTCGCTGGCCACACTGCCTCTCAACGATCCGGATGCCTCAGTCAAGGAACTGGAAAGAGCCATGACCGACTTGGGTTTCAAAGGCGTCATGGTCTATAGCAACGTCAACGGGGTCGCACTGAGCGACCGCCGATACTGGCCCCTGTACGAACGCGCCAGCGATCTGAACGCCGTCATCTACATTCACCCGACATACCCCGTCGGTGTCGAGGCAATGACCGACTACTGGTTGATGCCGCTCGTCGGTTTTCTCCTCGATACGACCCTTGCCACCGCAAGCCTGGTCTTCAGCGGGACGGTCGAGAGGTTCCCTGGGATCCGGTGGGTGCTGGCACACCTCGGCGGAGCTATTCCGTATCTCGCCGAGCGACTCGACCGCGGTTATTACGCGTTTGAGTCTTGCCGCGAACACATCAGCCGTCCTCCGACGGAGTTCCTGAAGGATTTCTACTACGATACGGTCAACTTCGACCCGAATGCGCTCAAGTTGGCCATCGACTTCGCGGGCGCCGACCACATCTTGGCTGGAAGCGACTACCCGCACCAAATCGGCAGCCTCGAGCAAATGGTCGCGAGCCTCAACAAATTGGACGTCAACGACGAGGACCGCGCCAAAATCATGGGCGGAAACGCATCGCGACTATTGAGCTTGTGAGCGAGAGGGGTGGGTGGCTACTAATTCTTGATCGCCGTCAAGCGCCAACCGGACGTTGTTTTTTCGAAGGAGACACGTAGCTCGTCGGCGTGTTGACCCGAGCTGCCGTCCTTTCGCTGGTATTCGAGCGTCTGGGCCAACGTCGCGCTGGCCGAATCGCCGGCCACCTCGAGATCGCGAATGGTGAACGTGACGTCGAGGGTCTGGAGCGATTGAAAGAACCCGTCCCACGCCGATTGGTCTTCATCAGTCAAGTTTCGGTGGACCGCCCGGAATCGACTCACATCCCGAGACTCGATCGCTCGCTCGAGGTTCTGAACGACTCGTTCGATTTCAAC
>JAPULP010000174.1 GCA_027294815.1 Gemmatimonadota bacterium
CGTTCCCTTGAACAACCAGTTGGCCGCCGTGTCCGCCACCGATCCCGCCGCCCGTGACGTGTGGGAGCACTACCTGGGCCGGTGGACGATGTGGAACCACATTCGGACGGCCGCCGCGATGGTCGCCGCACTGCTGTACACCTTGGGTCTCATGCAGAACGGAGGCACGTGACGTCGAGAAGCCCGGCGTCCGCATCCAAGGCGGGATAATCGTTAACCGTTAACGAATGCGTACTTTCGACCCATTAGTGCCGTTCCGCACTCTCGCTATCTTCCCGCTCACCGACCTGACAGCGGACATTCGCCGAGAGGGCCGAGGCGGCAGCAGATAGCCAAAACCCGACTATATGAACTTCGGTTCGCATGGTTGCTTACCCCCCAGAAGCGGTCATCCGTACGGGCCGGTAGCGGCGTTGAGAACGGTAACTCGTAAGCTATGAGCTGATGAGCAGTAGCAGGAACACCTCGAAACAAATTCAGCATCCCTCCGGTCGTACTCGGTAGGGCGTTGCGATTAACGCTGGGGACATTAGCGGCGCGCTGCGATCCGCAAGCACTCAATAAGGCTCCCGTGAATAAGGTGGACGAAAATCGGATTCGTAATTCCGATATTGATCCATCTACTTGTAGTCAGGCGGCAGTGGAACGCAAGGGGACATCGTATGAGCACACATAGTCTCGACAGCGCTATAGAAGCAAGCCACAAGGCACTCGCCAAGATCGTGAATGGCGACCCAAGCGGCTATCTGGCCTTGTACGTCGAGGATGAGGAGCTGACGCTTGGCAATCCTTTCGGGCCGTTTGCACGTGGTCGCCAGAGCGTTGCTGAAAGATTGTCCGGAGCCGCATCCAACTACCGAGATGGGGAAGTTACGAGCGTCGAACTCATCGCAAAGTATCTCTCCGAGAACCTTGCGTGCGTGGTCGAAGTTGAGAACGTTAGAGCCAAGGTTGGCGAAAGCGAGGAAATGGTTCCCGTCTCCCTTCGCGTGACAAGCACATTTCGGCTGGAGCGCGGTAATTGGAAGTTGGTCCACAGGCACGCCGACCCGATTACGACGCCACGCCCGGCAGCGTCTGTTATCAGAAAATGACTCAGCGCCAATGGCCAAAAGTGTCATGACAGGCTGTCCGCCAATCTAGGTTTCGATTTCAAAGTAGACATCACCGGAGAAATCGCTTTCGGCCGGGATGGGGCAGAACCGGACTGACATCCGACAAACGCGAATGACTGCTATGTGGCTTCGGCCCGGCTTGCGCGCGTTCACTCCGTTTGGCCACTTCTGGCCGATCCCGGCCTATCGCATTGCAACATTGTTATACGGTGCAGCGAATCAGCCCAAAATGCGGTGAACGGCCGGACCCGACCCGTTTTGGTCAGTCGCGATCTGATCGTCGAACGTCCGCTACGCAACTAAACGGACATACGTGACAACCGGACTCGGCGTCATCTCGTCACCCAAGATGGAGCTTGGTTCCGTCACTCCGGTATCCCCGCCTTGCGTAACCCCTCCTCGTAAAGCGACAGGTACCTGGGATCCTGGATGGGCGATGTTTCGACTATTAACTCGAGTGTGCCCTCGAATCCCAAATTCAGTAGCTCTTCGACTTGCCACTCGGCATCCTCCATCTGTCCGGCCTGGGCGTAGGATGCAGCTAACATCCACCGGAGGAAGAGTGCCGTCGGGTTTCTTTCCACCGCCGCCTCAAAATCCGCGATCGCCGACTCGTAGTTCTTGAGGACGTAACGGGTCGTCCCACGCATATCGAGATACCAGAACGGATATCGCGGGTTGAGCCGCATGGCGGTCTCCACGGACCTGAGGCCGTCCTCTCCGCGACCGTCCGCAACGTACAACATCGTCAGATAGGCATAGGCGTCGGCGAAATCCGGGTCCAGTTCAATGGCCCGCTGCAGGGCCTCGATGCCGCGCTCCAGCGCCGCCGGCGTCTTGAGCCGCGCGGTGGCCCGACCCAGGCTCCAGTAAAGGTTGGGGTTTTGCGGGTCGAGGGCCACTGCCTTCTCAGTAAGTTCGACGGCTTCCGTGAGATCGGCCTGGATGTCGTTCGACCATCCGTTACGGGCACTCAGTTCCAGGATATTGGCGATTCGGGCATAGGGCAGGGCGTAGTCGGCGTCAATCGACAGCGCCTGTTCGTAGAGCCGCATGGCCTCCCGGCTTCCTTCGCGGGTGAAGGTGGACTCCTGAAACACGCCGCGCAGATAGAGATCGTGCGCCGCGGCGCTACGGGTCCCGCGAAACGCCATGCGTTCGCGTTCGTTTTCCGAAAGCCTGAGCGCCAGCGAACCGACGATTTTCTCAAGCACCTGATCCTGGAGGCTGAAGATATCGTTCAGGCTGCCGTCGTAGCGCTCGGCCCAAAGATGGCTGCCGGTGGTCGCATCGATCAACTGGGCGCTGATGCGGACCTGCGAACCCGCCTTGCGCACGCTGCCCTCGATCACGTATCGCACATTGAGCGCCTCGCCCACATCTCGGATATCGATCTTCCGGCCCTTGTAGCCGGATGTGGAGGTGCGCGAGATCACGGTCAGGTCCGATATCTTGGACAGGTCCGTGGTCAGGTCCTCGGTCATGCCGTCGACGAAATATTCCTGCTCTGGGTCGCCACTCATATTGGTGAACGGCAGCACCGCGATGGAAGGCTTGTCCGGTAATGGGAACGCCATGCGCTCGACGGACGCAGGCGCTTCTCTCGGCGCCCACGGCTGGAACCGAGCGAGCCCGCCGCCAACTAGGACGAGAAGAGCCATCGCTCCGACCACAATCCACCGCTGCCTCGGTCGGTTTGGCTGGGCCTCGCCGGGCATAGCAGGGACCTCCGGCGGAGGCATGGCCTCACCTGATTTGAGGCTCACCGCGTAAGCCCGCACCGGCTCGCTGAATCCCTTCAGCTCCTGCTCGCCGAGGCTCGCGTATTCAAACGGCAACCGACCCGGCACCGCCTCATAGACCGCCCCCTGAACGCACACGCCTCCGCCCGAAGCCAACTGCTCGAGTCGCTGCGCCAACACGATACCCTCTCCGGTGATCGTGTTGTCCGCAACCACCACCTCACCCAGGCTGATGCCAATCCGAAGAGTCGGTCGAATGTCATCCTCCAGAGTTGAGTTGAACTCGGTGTTTTCGGCCTGGAAGGCGAGCGAGGCCTCAACCGCGTCCGATGCCCGACTAAACTCCGCTAGGAGCGCATCGCCGCGTAGCTCGAGCGGATGTCCATTGTAGGACTCGATGGTCCCGGAGAAGCGGTGGAAGGCATCCCGAATGCGCTCGTGGGCAAGCGACTCATCGCGCCGGACGAGTGCCGTCGAGCCGACCACATCGGCGTGTAGGATGACGGCGAGCTTTCGCGGCTGACGCTCTTCCACTGGCCCCCCTCTGAGGGATAAGTGAGCGTTTTCTGGCATGTTACAGCGAGAGTGCGGAGGCGACGAGAGGAAACGACGCGAATCACCTCGCAACGGACGGTCATCTGACTCGGTGTTTGAGCGCTCGGCCCAAAGCGTATCAAGTTTCCCCAGAATGGAGTGCTATCGCGAACGTCAGCTATGAGGCTTTAACCAGCCCTTCAAATGGCGATTATTGAGCATGCTGTTTGTCCGTAGTTGGCCGATTCCCGCCTATCGCACCGCAACATCGCTGTACGGGCAGCGAATTAGTCCGAGAGGCAGCGAACGGCAAAAACCGACCCGATCCGGTCGTTCACGGTCGTTGCCGCGAGTGTCGGCTTTCAGATCGCAAACCGGTCGACTGACCTGGGAAATCAGTTAGGCTGCTGAGTGTCAGGGCTCGGAAGTACAGCTTTATATTCGTAGAATGATGCGTGGTTGGCCTACATAGCGAGCCCGCCTATGGTTAGTCGATAATTCGTCAGCATGTTGGAGGATCACGGTGAGCGCGGTACAGACCGAAAAGTGCAGGTTGTTCAAAGCCCTACACGAGCGGCCGGGAGTCTTCGTAATCCCGAATCCGTGGGATGCCGGTACGGCACGGATACTGACCGCCCTTGGCTTCGAGGCACTAGCGACGACGAGTGCAGGCTTCGCATTCTCGATTGGGCGTCGTGACTCGGCCGCTGGACTGACGCGCGACGAGGTTCTCGAGAATGCACGGGCGATTGTGGACGCAACTCACTTACCGGTGTCGGCCGATCTTGAGGACGGCTTCGGCAGCGCGCCTGAAACGTGTGCGGAGACCATCAAGTTGGCGGCGGCGATTGGGTTGGTTGGCGGTTCGATAGAAGACGCTACCGGCGACCTGAAGAGCCCAATTTTTGAGTTTGAACAGGCAGTGGAGCGCGTTGCCGCTGCCTGCGACGCGGCTTGCGCACTGCCATTCGTTGTGACCGCGCGGGCTGAGAACTTCCTGCATGGCCGCCCCGATCTCGATGACACCGTCAGGCGGTTGCAAGCTTTTGTGCAGGTGGGCGCGGACGTTGTCTATGCACCTGGGTTGCCCAACCTCGATGCAATCCGCACTGTTTGTGAGACGGTCGAGAAGCCAGTGAACGTCGTAATGGGTCTCAAAGGATCAACATTCACCGTCGAAGAACTACAAGCTGCTGGTGTTAAAAGGATAAGCGTGGGAGGTGCGTTCGCCAGAGCGGCTCTTGGTGCGTTCATGCGAGCTGCACTAGAGGTGAAAGAGAAAGGCACGTTCACCTTTTCGGCCGACGCGATCCCCGATGCCGAAGCCAGCAGCTACATGGCGAGTTTCAAGCGGTCCTGACGCGCCAAACCGAAGGCGTGCACGCGAGAACTGAACCTATTGGTGCATGTCTCGAAAGAGTCAAAATCGGCGGTCTAAGGCTCGTTGGGCGAACGACCGCTTTTTGATCCGCAAGCGGGCCTCGCGCGCAGCCGCACCGTACGACCGCACTTGGCCGATTCCCGCCTATCGCACTGCAACCTAGTAGTACAATGCGGCGAACCAGCCCGAAAGGCAGCGAACGGCAAAAAAACCGACCCACTGTTGCCGTCACTCGGAGATGTTGGCGCGGGTGGCAGCTTCATGTCGCCAAGCAGTCATTCGAATGATTCGCAGCCCACGCCCTGCCGAGCTGTCAGCCGCCACCGATACGCACCGGCCGCCGGCCACCAGCAATCCATCGCGACGTGCATACCGACGATCGAGATACCGGTGCCCACGGCCAATCTGGGCGTTGTAGAGTAGCCCGAGGCAGTGACCCACCCCGGGCCCTCGCCAGATCCGGACTTATGTGGAGTGTAAGGTTATGGGGCCTGGGCAAGTTGGGAGCCTGTAGGATGAAGCAGGTTGGCAGATTTTGCTCCCCATAAACATTGCCCCTTGAGCATGGCAAGGAGCTTGTCCGGCGGACGAAACTGGCCTGGGCGGATCTTGGGTGGGGTCAACGTATTGATCGCTTCGAGTTTCTCCGCGGGGTCAACGCGCGTGTAGGCCTCAGTGGTTTGGGTGCTGCTATGCCCAAGCCAAAGAGATACTTTCCGGATGTCTTGGGTCGCCGTGAGAGCCAACATCGCGATGGAATGTCGTAGCACATGGGGCGAGATTTGTTTGTCGAGTAACTCGGGTCGTGACTTGCTCGCGATTTTGACTGCTTTGCGCAAGACATACGCAAATCCCCATCGGCTCATCTGCTGACCCTTCGCATTGACGAAAAGCTCGGGAACCGGCATGTCTCCTCGCACGGCGAGCCACGCTCGCAAGACCGTCGTGGTTTCCTTCCACAAAGGCAGAACGCGTTCGCGACGGCCTTTGCCGCGGACGAGAATGCTCGCATCGGGCCGCAGTGTCACATCCTCCAGACGCAGTCCGACAAGTTCGGAGACACGCAGTCCAGCAGCAAAAGCAACGTGGAGCATTGCTCTGTCGCGGAGCCCTGCACGGGTTTTCGGATCAGGCGCGTCAAGTAAGATCTGCACCTCATTACGGGGGAGGTACGCTACGAGCCGAGAGTCCGTCTTCTTAAAGGGGATGGCGTAGACACATCGGATCTGCTCCAACGCGGCGGGAACACGGTGCTCGAGAAACCGAAAGAACGCCTTGATGGCCGCGAGTCTGACATTACGGCTCGTGGATTGGTTACGCCGCTCTGTTTCGAGATGCTCCAAAAAGTCGGTGATCAACAGAGCGTCGATTTGCTCGAGACCAAGCTCCGAAGGTCGCCGTTTTAGCCTTTGGCTGGCAAAATTGAAGAGCAGCTTGAAGCCGTAGGCATAGGTGTCGCAGGTGTGTTGGCTCGCGCCTCGCTGCTTTGGCAGATAGTCGCGCAGAAATGCTTCGATATGGGACGCGATCGGTGTCATCGTGCTTCCCCTTGGATGAAAGCCTCGCAGGAGGTGGCGATGTCCTGCATTAATGTGGGCGTGGCTTCGAGATACCAATAGGTGTCGGAAATGTGGCTGTGA
>JAPULP010000175.1 GCA_027294815.1 Gemmatimonadota bacterium
CCCGCTGGTATACTACCGATCGCTCTTCCCTGGAGAATGGCACTCCATCCATATTGGATTCGATGAAATACTGATTGATTTCTGGACGGATCGCCTCAAACAGGTAGCGGAAACGCCCGATCAGCGGGAAATTGCGACGAATCGTCTGCTTGGTTTGAAAGAAATCCTGGAACCCCAAGACCAGCAGGGGGCCGAGGACGACCATGGACCAGAGAATCGGGGGAAACATGGACGCCACCAGTGCGACAGCGGCGAGAGCCAACACGGCGCCCAGCAGAAACTCTCTTCTCATTTTTCAGCCTCCAGTCATCCATGGTCGTGTTGCGCACCACCCGAATCGGGCCGAGTGCGATAGGGCAGCTTCTAGATTTCGTACGACAATCTGCAATCTCGAATCTAGAATGGAGAATCTGAAATCCAATGTCCGACCGACCGATGACCACCGAATCTGATAATCCGACTGTGTCCGTCCGGATCGACAAGTGGCTCTGGGCCGCGCGCTTCTTCAAGACGCGGGCGCTTGCCGTGGAATCTATCGGCGGCGGAAAGGTGCAGGTGAACGGGGCGCGGGCAAAACGGTCGAAGCTGGTTCACGCCGGAGACCAGGTACGTATCCGAAAGGGCCCCTACGAATACCAGGTCACGGTTCGTGTCGCCGCCGAGCGGCGCGGGTCGGCTAAAGACTCTGTGTTGTTCTACGAGGAATCGGATGAGAGTCGCGCAGCGCGCGAGCGGTTGCAAGAGCAACACCGGTCGGTGGCCAGGACGTTCCAAACGACTAAGGGGCGTCCAACCAAGAAGGAACGCCGGGACCTCGATCGACTAAAGGGCCGCGATTGAGCCCAGAATCAGCTGTTCTCCCGGCGCAGCTCGTCGATGCGCCCGAACACACGGTCCTTGAGGCCATCGGGGAGCGGTAAGCTCTGTATTTTTTCCTTGATGCAGGTGAACACGCTCTCCTCGAACGCCGACTCGCTGCCACACATGTCGCATTCCTTCAGGTGCCTGCGCACCATCGCCATCTGGCGTTCGTCGAGTTCGCTGTCGAGATAATCGTCCAGTTGGCGCAACGTCTCCTTACAGGTGAGACGATCGGTTTCGTTCATGGGACATCCTCCGTTGCGTCCACCTCGGACACAAGGCCATAGTCTTCGGCCAGGCTCCACAATTTCTTTTGCAGCAACTTGCGGCCGCGGTGTAGGCGGGACCGCACCGTCCCGACCGGAACATTGAGCACGTCGGCAATCTTTTGGTAGGCCATGTCTTGCGTGAAGTACAAGGTAGCGGCCTCGCGAAACTCCATCGGCAATTCGGCCAGTGCATCCGCGACCTGCTCGGCGTCAAGTCGTTCGATGACATACTTGGCAGGTTCGCTCGTTTGCGTTGCCAACCCCGATGCCAGGCTCTTGTTATACATGTAGAGGTCGGGAGCGTCCTCCAACTCCACGGTCGGTACTTCACGTTTTTTCTTGCGGTAACCGGAGATGAAGCGATTTCGCAAAATCGTAATGAACCAACCCTTGAAGTTCGTGCCGAGTTCGAATCTGTCGAATCCTTTGTACGCGAGCAGAGCCGCTTCCTGCACTAATTCCTCGGCGTCCGCCTCGTTGCGTGTCAGATGGTATGCCGTCCGGTACGCCGGTTCGAGGACGGATTCGAGTAACGACGTAAAGTTGTTGTCGGCGGTCGGGCTACCGGGTGACGTCATTCAGACTCCCACATCGAGTTCACGAGGAAAAGGTGTATGCCAGGTGACCCGGGCGCCAGTGGGGCCGCTGGTGGGACGAACGATGAGGGACGCGCGGGGGTTCCCGGGGACAGGGGGCAGCGGGGGGCAGAGGAGGCAGAGGAGGCAGAGGGCAGGAGAGGCAGGGTAGAAGAGGGACACCAGACAGAAATGTATTGGCCACATGTGCGTTACTTAGATGACACGAAACGAGTCTTGGGTGTGAGTTTGAGTAACCATGAACCAGCACAGAAGACTCGGCACGTGGCTGCTCGCAAAACAACTGGTTCGCTACATCTACGATTTCACAGATGCCCTGCCGCCAGCCGAGAAATATGTGACCGTGCCCCAACTTCGAAGGGCGGCTTGGTCGGTGCAAAACAACATTGCGGAGGGTAACGCCAAGCTCGGAAAGCGAGAGCGTCGGCGTTTCCTCGACTGCTCTCTAGGGAGTTTAGCCGAGATTGACTCCATGGTAGTGACATTGCCGGAGTTGTATGGACTCGACAACCGGTTGGTTGAAACGTTCGAGCAGCTCCGGCCCAAGTTAACGGCGGGAATCTTCGGAATGTTGCGACGCGAACGGTGACTCCCTCTCCTGCCTCCCCCTGCCTCCCCTGCCTCCCCTCCCCCTAGGCCCCCACCGCCCATTCCCTCTCCTCTTCCTCCACTATGCCACCAAATCGGCGCTCACGGACGCGGAAGTCGGCTAGCGCGGTCGCGAGATCGTCGCGGCGGAAATCCGGCCAGTGCGTTTGCGCGAAATACAATTCAGTATACGCCAGTTCCCACAACAGAAAGTCTGAGAGCCGGCGCTCGCCGGCCGTACGGATCAAGAGATCGGGCATGGGGACGCCGCCCGTGACGGCCTGGGTGAGGAGTTCTTCGGTCATCTGTTCCGGTGCCAACTCGCCAGCCCGAACACGTTGTCCGAGCTCACG
>JAPULP010000176.1 GCA_027294815.1 Gemmatimonadota bacterium
GCTTACGCAAGGCACGTCCCAGGGGCCTTTCCCTGGGTCATCGGCATGATCGCGGCAACGGGCTTCATTCTCGTCAGCTACGTCACCAAGGAGTTTAAACTGCGGCACCAGAGCGACTACCCCCACGACTTTCTCGACCGCGTCAAACACCGCGATCTGCGTGTTCTTGTCATCGCGGCCGGAGCGATGGTTGGATTCGCCTTCGAGGCCCTGTGGTTGGTTGGAGTGCTCTCCCACGCGGTCGTCGTCGGCATCATGGTGCGGGGCTGGCGTGGTCATTCCGTCCACCCGACGCCCCCGATTCGGCTTGCACCGGCCGCTATTGCCCCGACTACCCCGACCCGCCGCCACCTTGGCGGGACCCGTTATCTCGGTGAAGATGCGGGTGTAGCCGACACGACGGGGTAGGCGTAGGCAAATCAGGAAGCCTCCCGCTCTAACTGCACCTCCGCGGCACCCGTCTCGTCATACCGGACCTTGACCTGCCAAGGCCGGCAGCAAACCTCACAGTCTTCCACGTAGTCCTGCTCGGTGCCGCTCGCCGGGTCGAGCAGGATCGTGACTCTCTCACCGCAATACGGACACAGCACTTTGGCCTCACCGTCGAGCGATCGACCGTCATGAGGGTCGCCGGTGTCGAGATTGGACATTTCAACTCCTCGATGATTCAGCGTTGTCTGGGTTGGCTCTCAAGAATATCAGCGATAATCCGTCTGTTCAGTGTGATCCGCAGCTTGCGTTGGGAGAGGTGTCTCATGCGATTGCGCTCTGTACTCCCCTTCGCCGCTTTGACCGCGGTTATGGCGGATCGGCTCGTCTGTCGCTGAAGCGACGTGGTCAAACGTCAGTTTACTGACAGATGGCCGAGCCCCGGGTTTACCCGGGGTAAACGCAACGCAATCGGCATGCCAGTAGTTTGCGTTTTGGTGTCGCTCGCCACATGCAGGTGCGGCTCTTAGCTTACACCCATGGCTGACCAATGACGACGTGGTCTTGATGCAACTTCGACATTCCTTGTTCAAGATTCGATATTCATGATTCTGCCATGATGGAGCCGCTAGTCGATCCCAACGACTTTCCCGCCAGCCGCAAGAGCGCGTATCTCAACACTGCTTCCGTGACGCTCATGTATCGAGGTGCCGAAAAGGCCGCCGCAAAGTGGATGGCCGATCTGGCAACCGACGGTACGATCACGTTCGATGAAGCTGCCGAGGAAAGCGTGTTTGGCGAGTTGCACCGCGCCACCGCGGAGCTTCTCAACGCGAAGGAAGACGATATCGCGGTCGGCTCCAGTGCGACGGAGCTGATGGCATCGTTGGCCTGGGCGGTAGCCCCCGATCGGGGCAGCAATATCGTGGGTACCGGTATTGTGTTTCCGAGCACGATCTATCCGTGGGTCCGCGTCGCGCGGCACACGGGAGCGGAATTGCGGTTCGCGAAAGGGCGGGGACAATATGTCGATCCCGATGAGGTCATTGCGCTGATCGATGATCAGACTGCCGTCGTCTGTGTCTCGCACGTGGAGTACAGCGGCGGACAGCAGTACGACCTCGCGCGGCTCGCGCGGAAGGCGCACGACCACGGGGCGCTATTCGTCGTCGATGGCGCGCAATCGCTAGGCGCCATTCCGATCGACGTCAACGCTTCGGGTGTTGATGCGTTGATTGCGTCCGGTTACAAGTGGCTTTGTGGGCCATTCGGCGTAGCCGTCATGTACCTCGCGCCGCACCTGCAGGCCCGGCTGGACCCCGGCGTCGTCGGGTTTCGCAGCCATGAAAACATGTGGGACCTCCAGCCGACCAGACTCGACCTTCCGAAGACGGCGCGGCGGTTCGAGCCCAGCACGATGGCGTACGGCAGTGCACTCGGGCTTGCGGCATCCGTCATGTACTTGTTGCGCGTGGGTGTGGCGAGGATCCGCGATCACAACCTGGAGCTTGCGGATCTGCTGATCGACGGGTTGCGGGAGCGGCGCGCCGACATCGTGGGGCCGCAGCGCGACGAGGAGCGCACCTCCATTGTCGCCGCCCGTTTTCCCGACTACGACGCGGCCGAGATGGCGCGTCGGCTGAACGCGGCGCGGGTGGTCGTCTCTGCTCGGCAATCCACGGTCCGGTTCTCTCCGCATCTGTACAACGAGCGGGCCGATATCGAGCGGGCGCTGGAAGAAATCGATCGTGTTCGGCGGTAAACGTTCCGGTCTACGCTACGGTTGCAGAATACCCGGCCTTCTTGTTCATGCGGGCGCGCCGGGCCATCTTGCGGGTGAAGGCTGAACGCACCGGAGGGTCCAGATGGAAAACTATTTCATGATTATGGCCCTACTTGGGGGTGTCGTGGCTATTGGGGCTATGACGAGGCTCGCGAGCGCAGCGGCTAAGCGCATGAGCGGCGGATCCGGCTCTTCTGGGGATGTCAAGCGGAGGCTCGAAGATGCCGAGCAGAGGTTGGCTGAGACCGAAGCCCGGCTCGACGAACTGTCCGCAACCGACGGCAGGCTTGCCGAGTTGGATGAACGGTTGGAGTTCGCAGAACGTCTCCTCCAACAGCAACGCGAACGACAGAGGCTCCCGCCCAG
>JAPULP010000177.1 GCA_027294815.1 Gemmatimonadota bacterium
TGGACCAGTCCCATCAGCTCACCACCGATCCGGCAGCCGACCGGATGGCCGACTGGTCACCCGACGGCGATGAGATCGTATTCCTGTCGGATCGCGGGGGAGCCGTCCAGCTGTGGATCGTGGACGTAGCCCCCGGCATCCCTCGGCAACTCGGCGACCATGAGCTTCCCTGGTCGACGCATGTGGGTGACACACAGGCTGGCCCGCGGTGGGCACCAGACGGGAGCGTGATCGGATACCTCGCGCCGGGGCAGGACGGCAACGCCATTTGGCTCGTGGAGCCGGACGGCAGCAATCGGCGTGAGTCGACGGTTCGGGACGCCTTCAGCTTTGGTTGGTACAAGGACGGGCAGCGGGTTTTGTACACGCGGAGGGCTCCCGACGGTTCCGGACAGGTGGAACTTCGAGCGGCGCACTTGGTGATCGGTGAGGATCAACTCTTGCTCGCCGGCGCTCTCTCCGAGGTATCGGTGTCGCCGGATGGTAGCGCGCTGACCTACATCTCGTCCGTGAGTCACTTCACGATGGAATTGCACATGCTTCGCCTCGCCCCGACGAGTTCGCCAGAGCAACTCCCCACCCCCGATGGCCAACCACAGCAGATCACGTTTGGGAACGGCGAGTGGCATGTGCACGGCGGCGGCTGGGCGTGGGACGGGAGTGGCCTCGTGTATACACGGGACCGAGACTACGGCGACATCTACGTCATCGAGCCGAATCGCTAGGAGCACGTCTCTATGAAGTCACTTTGCACTACAGCCGCCGTGCTTGCGCTCAGCGGCGGTCAATTGCTCGCTCAAGCTCCGGCGTCGTTGGCCACGATTCCGGAAACCGACACGTTCGAGATCCACTCGGAGATCGTCGACGCGGATTTCCAGATCTCCGTCTCCTTCCCGTTCGGGTATCATCAAATGGCGGACGCCCAGTTCCCGGTCCTCTATCTCCCGGACGCATGGTGGACGTTCGGCATGGCAACCGACATTGCACGAGTGCTCTCTGCGGACCAACTCATTCCACCGATGCTGGTCGTTGGAATTGGTTACCCGGGCGGACTCGGTGACGCCATTGCCCTGCGTGTGCGAGATATGACGTTCCGGCAGAGCGCCGGCGTCGAACAGATAATCGCGCAGGAGGTAGCGGCGTTCGGCCCGCATCCCCCCCTCACCTCCGGGGGCGCAGACGACTTTCTCCGCTTCCTTACCGAAGAGTTGGCCCCACGCATCGAACGCGCATACCGCGGCGATCCGAACCAACGTGTGCTGCACGGGCATTCGCTCGGCGGAAGCTTTGTGGTCGATGCGGTCTTCCGACGACCAGAGGCGTTCACGCATTATATCGCGTCCGCGCCTGCGCTCATGATCGATGTCGGCGTGAGCTTTCTGAATGAGAACGAATTTGCTGCCGCAACCGAATCGGTCTCCGTCAGTCTGTACGTTGCTGTGGGACTGCTCGATGCACCCGAACTCGTCGCGAGTGTTGCCGCACTCGTAGATACACTGACGGTACGAGAGTACAAAGGCTTCCGGTGGGAGGTCAGCCGCCTCGAAGGCCAGACGCACCGCTCTGTGATGCCCGTCGTACTCAGGGATGGCCTTCGCTGGATCTTCCGGGACTCCACTCGCTGATGTCAAGAGTATCAGTCAGACAACGCCACTGTCACCTACCACTCGGACAAGCCGACGGGTCCCACCGCGCCCGCGTACAGCGTCAAGGCTGAATCGACGCGCTGCGTACGGGTCAGAACCCGTTCACACCCGAACTACTGGAGAGGCTCAGAAACTGATCTAGTCGAGAACTTCTTCGAGGAGTTGAAGGCGAAGGTGGGGAACTAGATAAGACCGAAGTCCGAGAACTTCGTTTTGTATACGCCCGCCCGGTACGCATAACCCCTGGTCCCGGATGCCAAGGTGGACACGCCCGGAGGGGCGTGTCCACTGGAGCGGCGGCTGAGCATGAGGTCGCCAGTGAACCGCACAGCTATCGTCGCTGCGTAATCGCCCTTTCGGGCAATCCCCATAGGTCCTCTAGTCCGGCCGGCCCACGCACGTCACAGCCAGCGACGAACTGAAGCTTTGTAGCGGCTATACTCCTCGCCAAACCGCCGCTCCAGGTAGCGCTCCTCCCGACGGACGACGCCGAAGTGTACTAGCAACACAGCCGGCAGGAGCAGCACCAGAATCCACGGATTGTCCAAGAGCACGCCGAGTCCGACCCAGAGCAACGTCAGCGCCACGTACGCAGGGTTACGCGAGTAGCGGAATGGGCCCGTCGTGATGATCGCGGTGCTTGGCTGAAAGCTGAAGCTCGTCCGGGCGCGGCGAAAATCCCGCAACACAAAGAGCCTCATAAGTCCGCTCACCAAGATCAGCCCACCACCTAGCAAGTACCGCACCAACCCGCGGACGAACCCGATCGGCCACACCGCATCCAGGACCAGGCCCAGAAGGAGAGCGGGCAGATAGATGACCGGCGGCGGCGCAAGGACGCCTGGGGTGTCGTGTTCCCCACCGTTTGTCATCTCGTCACCCCGGCCCCGATCACTCAGACATGCTGCCTAACGCCTCGGCCGCTCACCTGCCCGCGCCGCTGGTCAGGTATAGCCTGTTAGGTGGCATCCTTCGATACGGGCTCTCGATGCCACGGCTCGTCAGTCGTCCGCGGAGTCGCGCGCCAACCCAGTGGAAGATC